>DATIKD010000022.1:0-10478 GCA_035477965.1 Dehalococcoidales bacterium
CACGTTGGACTGGAATCCGGTTATGACCCGGTCTTGAAGTTCATGCAAAAAGGGGAAACAGCCGATCAGCATATTCGCGCCGGACAGCAGGTAGTGAAATCCGGGATTTCTTTATCCGAATACGTCATTCTGGGTCTGGGAGGCAAGGATTTATCTATAGAACATGCCCGTGAGACTGCCCATGTCTTGAACGAAATCAACCCCGAATTTATCCGTATACGCACTCTAACAGTGAACAATAAAGTACCGCTTTCAGTTGATATCGCCGCCAACCGTTTTATCCGTGCTAACGATGAAGAAATCATCCGGGAACAGCGTATCTTGATTGACGGGCTAAAAGTAACCTCCAATTTTGTCAGCGACCACATTTCCAACTTGCTTCCTGAATTGGAGGGTAAACTCCCTGGGGATAAAAGCAAACTACTGGCTATTATCGATCGCTTTGAGGCACTTTCAGCAGCAGAAAAAGCTAACTTTATGATCGGCCGTCGGGTAGGTATGTATAAAACCCTGGCAGATCTTGGAGATCCTCAGCGTTTTGAGGTGGTGGAACAGATCAAAGCTAAATTAACCCAAAATTCGCGGAAACTGGACCCGCAAATCGTGTTTTCACTAATGGAAGAATTTATTTAGAGCCATCCATTATTATTTTCACCCATTTTTTAGAGGCATTATTTATTATGAACGAACTGGCACACACAATAGGTAACCTTCTTAAAGAAAGAGGAATGTGGCTGGGAACGGTTGAGTCCGCTACCGGCGGCCTGATTTCCTCAATGATTACCGATGTCCCGGGTAGCTCGGACTATTATCAGGGCGGCATTATCGCCTATAGCAATGAATCCAAGATGAAACTGCTGGGAGTAAAACGGGAAACACTGGATAAATACGGCTCCGTCAGCGCCCAGGTGGCAGAAGAAATGGCTGCCGGCGGCTGTAAAGCACTGGGAGCAAATATTTGTATTTCCGATACCGGCATCGCGGGACCCACCGGAGCCACGGTTAACAAACCTCTGGGTCTGTTTTATTTTGGGTTGTCTCATCAGGGAAATAACCTGAATCGCAGACACGTTTTTAAAGGCCGGCGTGAAGAGAATAAAGCTGAAGCGGCAGGTACTGCCCTGACCTGGTTGAAAGAGTATTTGAGCGGTTTGGTTATCCCCAAAGAGGAAACCCTGGTTTTAAAAGTACAGCCGGTTGTAACCTGTTTCCTGGAATCCAACGGCAGGATCCTGATGGTGCGCCGCTCAGCTAAAGTCAACACCTACCAGGGATTATGGGGCGCTATCAGCGGGTATATTGACAGCACCACTCCGGACCGCCAGGCAGCTCGCGAAATCCGCGAAGAAGCCGGTCTTTCAATTAGAGACATCCGCCTGGTTAAACGGGGGGAACCGCTGGCTGTGGTGGATAAACGAATTAAGACCCGATGGGAAGTTTACCCCTATTTGTTCAAAGTGATTAATCCTGAAAAACTCAAATTTGATTGGGAACAGCAGGAAACCCGGTGGATAAAACCAGCCGAGATTTCCAGCCTGGAGACCGTACCCAAACTCAAAGAAGCACTGGATTCTGTTCTGAAGGAGCTCCCGTGAAAACTAAACGTTATTTACTGACAGCTATCCTTGGACTGGCGGTAATGGCTTCTGCCCTTTCGCCGGCTTGCGCCGGACGAGTTCTGACTAACCAGCCTGAACCCGCTTACGCCAGTGACATTACCGAACATCTACTTTTGGCTTTGAATGCCGGAGATTATAATGCTGTCACCCGTGACTTTGACCAGGCCATGCTCAGGGCGGTCACTGAGCAGAATTTCAAAATTCAGTTCATTGAAGGAATCCAGAATAAAATCGGTTTCTACCAGGCTGATTCCAAACGCTTTTTCCAGTGCTCCATCCAGGCCCAGTATACCACCGTGGTATATTATGCCGCTTTTTCGGGAGAACCAGGCGCAGTGCGGGTGCAGATAAGCTTTCAACTGGTGGAAGGCAGCCCTAAAGTATCCGGGTTGTTTCTGGATTCACCGAAGCTCAGAGGCTAGATCTTCGATATAAGACAGGACATCTTTCTGGTTGACCGGTCCGGTTTCAGTAATAAAACCGGTCACCAACCTGAGCGGAGTGAGGTCAAAATAGGGGTTTTTAATGTTTACCCCTTCCGGCAAAATTCCGGGTGCAGCCAGTTCGCCGGGATTTTTATCTTCAGTATCAAATTCAGCACTGCCCATACGGGGATCGAATTTCGCATTCTCACACAACACGTATAAAGGCACTCCGTTATCATGTGCCGCTAATGCCAGTAAATATGTCCCCACGCCATTTACCACTCCGCCATCGCTGCAGACTCGATCCGCTCCAATCATGATTTTGCCGCATTGCGGTACGAACAAACCCATGGCAGTATCATCAATGTAAGTTATTTGCAGTCCGGTATAACCGAATTCCCAGGCGGCGCGCTGACCGGCCCGGCTGACACCTGAACGTGTGACTATCACCTGTACACCGTACAGCTCATGGGCCCTTTTCACTGCTGAGGCCACCGTTGAACTGTAACTGTGCGTCATAATAGTTTCTCTGTGTGAAACCAGTTCGGCGGCGTAACTGGCAATCTGGGCGGCTGCGCTAATCGAAGTCTGGACCAATTCATCTACAGTGTTATTCAGTATCTTTTTTAATTCAGTCACACTGGTGACTTTATAATCATCCAGAGAGGCTTGCAGCCTTTTTATCATATAAAAAATAGGCGCCATGGCTGGATGTACCGCTATTAAACGGGAGCCAACTTCATTTACCTGATCCAGGAAGAATTCCGGATCATCGTTTTCAACGCGGGAGGCAGCCAGCTTTATGGTTTCCAGTGACTGCCTGGCCAATTCACTGGCGCCGTGAGTGTGGTCCTCAGCAATATCGTTAATCTTTTCCTGGATACAAGGTTCTATGCTCATGTATTCATAATATCACAACCTATACGATAGACGTCAATGCGAAAAATTCATATTATAGCCGCGTCTAAATGGAATCCTGGGCAAATCAGTAACTGGAAAGTTGTGCAGAATTTTACCCCTGGAAAACTGCCGCAATATGGCTGACTAAAATGACACGATCATTTCAACTCACTGCTGTCTAAAATATTCTTTATCGTCTGATGAAAGAAGTCCGGAACCCCTTCCGGCAAGGGTCTGGGGATGTGCCCCAGCTATAAAATTCCCCCAGGATTGGGGGACAGGGGGTTGATGATAGTTTTATAAAGAACGCTCGGAATTTCAGGCCTACCTTATTTTCCTCGTGCCTGGTTTAGCTTTGTTCTTAAAACTTATTTTGGACAAGAGTTATTTACTTTAAGAAGTCCAGCCAGTTTGTCAGTTCTGAACGTTCATTATACAGCTATTTTTTCACTCTCCACAGAATTAATGATTGACTTTCCGGTGTTGGGACTGAGCGGCCGGAACTGTTTCAGTAGTCCTCCTGAAAGGGTTACTCTGGTGGTTCGGCGATCTTCTCTGGCTTGAACCCCGCATTCCATCCTGCTACAATTAGTGTCCATAAAGACGAAAATGGATAACCACCCAAGCTGATGATAGAAAAGACAATTTTTGATGGTTTAATCACCGCCTGGATAGTTCTTTCGGTGACAATTTTCATCGCCCTCTTCTTCATTGCGGCTCCCTACGGGCGTCATCTGAGAGCCAGATGGGGCGCCACCGTCCAGAGTTCGCTCGGTTGGGTTATCATGGAATCGGTCTCACCCGCGGTTTTCATCTTCTGTTTCTTGCTGGGAAACAACCGCAGCGGCTGGCCGGAAATCGCCTTTCTGCTTTTATGGCAAGCCCATTACATCCATCGCGCCTATATTTATCCTCTGCACATTCGCGGAGGCGAAAAACCCATGCCCCTGGCAATCATCTGCATGGGATTTATTTTTAACGCCGTCAACAGTTATTTGAACGGCCGCTATATCTTTACTTTCTCTCCCGGATATTCTGATAGCTGGCTGTACGATCCGCGTTTTATCATCGGAGTAATTATTTTTATCGGCGGTTTCATTATCAACCGCAATTCAGATATCATTCTCCGCAATCTGCGGGTACCGGATAAACCAGAATACCAGATGACCCATAAAGGACTTTTCCGCTGGGTCTCCTGTCCCAACTACCTGGGAGAAATACTGATCTGGAGCGGATGGGCCATCGCCACCTGGTCTCTGGCCGGCTTATCTTTTGCCCTGTGGACCGCGGCCAATCTGATACCCCGAGCCAGGTCTCATCACCGCTGGTACCGTGAACACTTCACGAACTACCCGCCGCAAAGGAAAGCGCTCTTTCCAAAACTGTGGTGAAGTCCGCAAACCCAGAGTGAGATTAGCCCGGAGGTTAAAGCAAATATCACTTTTTAAACTCTCTGATCTCTTCAGTCGTCGGTTATTACCATATGCAGGCTTGCACCAGAATAATTTTGGAATCCAGGCATTTATCTTTGACCAACCAAAGTGATAATATATATTAAAGGAATTCAAAATAGAAGCCGGCCCACGCAGATTTTCTGTGAGAAACTCTGATTTGAAACTAAGGGATAGATATATCTTTGCAAAATAAAAAATTATCGCCTTCCATACCGGCCATCGAAGCCACCGGCCTGGTCAAAAAGTTCGGTACAACCCGTGCAGTAGATAATATCGATCTGTCTGTCAAGCCCGGAATGGTTTACGGGTTTTTAGGACCTAATGGCGCGGGTAAAACTACTGCCATCCGTATATTCGCCACCTTGATTCGTCCGGATGCGGGCGTCGCCAGGGTTTATGGATACGATGTGGTGCGTGAAGCTGACAAGGTGCGTTCGCTGGTGGGTTTGACCGGGCAATTTGCCTCGGTCGATGAAGATCTTACCGGTTTTGAAAACATCGTGCTGCTAGCCCGTTTACGTGGTTTCTCCTGGTCTCAGGCCAAGCGCAGAGCGAACGACCTGTTTGAATTTTTCGAACTGACTTACGCTGCCGATCGCCAGGTGAAAAAGTATTCCGGCGGAATGCGCCGTCGCATTGATATCGCCGCCAGCCTGGTAGTAACGCCGGACATGTTATTCCTGGACGAACCTACCACCGGACTGGACCCGCGTAACCGTAACCAGATATGGGACATCATACGGGCTCTGGTATCCGATGGTATCACGATCTTTCTGACTACGCAGTACCTAGACGAGGCGGATCAACTGGCAGACCGCATTGCGGTGATCAATAACGGAAAAATTATCGCGGAAGGCTCCAGTGGTGAACTGAAAGCCATGGTGGGTTCCGGAGCGCTGCACGTTCGTCTGAATGACCCTGAAAAACGCCCTGAAGCTTTGAAAATTCTGACTGAACACCTGGGAGTAGAGGTGCGTTTGGAAACTGACCCTGTGGAATTATCAGTCCGTCTGGCTGGTCCGGAAATTGCCACCGGAGCACTGTTGAAGCTTTCACAAGTTGGCATCACTGTCAGTAATTATTCCTACGGACAACCAAGCCTGGATGAGGTGTTTCTGGCTTTGACCGATACTTCTGCAAAAACCACCGTGAAACTGGAGACCGGAAGATGACTTCCTATACTCGTAACATAGGGGATATTCGCAAGGCAGTGCTGCCGGTCGGTGAACGGCCCAAACAGCTTTCTCCACTGGCCAGCCTGTTGACCTTTTCCTGGCGGGCAATATTGAAGATTAAACACGTGCCTGAACAATTGATCGATGTTACAGCATCTCCGATTATCTTCCTGCTGATGTTTACCTACCTTTTTGGAGGAGCCATCGCCGGTTCAACCGCAATTTATCTCCAGTATTTGCTACCCGGTATCCTGGTAATGTCAGTGATATTTATAACCATTTACACCGGTGTCGGGCTGAATAATGATATTAAAAAAGGGGTATTTGACCGGTTTCGTTCTTTGCCGATGTGGCGGCCAAGCGTAATCGTCGGAGCCTTGCTGGCCGACATCGGACGATATACCGTGGCTTCGTTAGTTGTCATCCTGCTTGGAGTTGTTCTTGGGTTCCGTCCGGAAGGCGGTGTCACAGGGGTGTTTTTCAGCCTGCTCTTGTTGGTGGTTTTTTCGTCCAGTTTATCATGGTTATGGATCACACTGGGGCTCTTGATGCGTACACCCGAATCGCTGATGGCAGTTAGTATGATGATCCTCATGCCTCTAACATTTGCCAGCAATGTCTTTGTGGTCCCGGAAACTATGCCGTGGTGGCTGGAAGCCTTCGTCAATATTAATCCGGTCACTTATCTCGTAACAGCGGTGCGCGGTTTGATGTCTGGGACAGTTGACGCCGGTGATATCGTTTGGGTACTCATAGCCAGCGCGGTTTTGTTTACTGTTTTCAGTCCGCTGGCAATGTACGTTTACCGGAAGAAACAGTAACTGGGAGAGTTACAAGGCTATCGGCTGATTTTCCCGGCATTATTTATAGTGTTTTACATCATCAGGTCGGTTTGGATTGGGATCACGGAAGAAATCCAGAGGCTCATTACAGGTTACCCCGGTTAATTGTATAATCGCAGCATAGTAAAAATAATCTACCCAGGCGGTGAACCCCGTATTTAAGTCAGCAGTCAGTCAACATCAGGCGTGATACCGGTATTGTTTGAGTAAGAACAGTTCTCTGAGTTAAACGCCAGAAATTTAATCTGCGGTCTTCAACAATTTTGGTCACTTTGTAAATACCAGAAGCTGAAGTTGCCTGCGGATTTATGAGACTACCTGCCTGATTTTTCATTTTCGCGACGGTTTGACAAAAACAACGATGGCTTGTTATTATCAGGTGTCTTTTGGAGTATCAGAATGAATAAAATCAAAGTCCTGATCGGTGACAGGCAACCGGCTTTCCGCGAAGGCCTGGCACGTCTGGTAACAGAAAACAGGGATATGGAATTAATCGGGCATACCGGTAATGGAGAGGAACTGATTGCTCTTTCCACCAGATACCAGCCGGATGTCGCGGTAATTGATCTTGCCCTGCCCAAAATCAACGGGATTGAAGCTACCCGAAAACTAAAAATTATTTTACCCTCTACTTCGGTCCTGGTAGTCAGCGCGCTGGATTCTCAGGCATATGCCCTCTCAGCCTTGAGAGCGGGAGCTGCCGGGTTTTTAACCAAGGATACACCCACCCAGGACCTGATAAAAGCGGTGCGGCTGGTTAATGCCGGCGAAGGTATCATTGAACGCCGGCTGGGTGAAGACATCATTCGCATCTTTGCGGGTCAAAAAGAAATCCGGCAGGGTATGGAACTGCACCCGCGTGAACTGGAGGTGCTTAAATCGACAGCCAAAGGTTTACGCAATAAAGAAATCGCTGCGGCACTCAATATCAGCGAACGTACCGTTCAAGCTCACCTCAGTAATATTTTCTGCAAAATGCAGGTGGATTCCCGGACAGAAGCCGTGTTAAAAGCGCTCCGGTCAGGCTGGCTGGATATCGCAGATTTAAGATAACAGACGACCCAGGCCTGAGCATGAGGTATGATGCCCACCCCCAGGAAGCTTAACCCCGCTTTCAGCGCAGGTTTTGTTTCCTGAAATCATTCACCACGTTTTTGTTGCGAATGAGGGCCAAACCCACCCCAAACTGGTTCTTCAGACGGCTGGGAACACAACAGCAACTGCAGCAATTGCAAATCGCGTAAAAGTTATTTCCACAGCGCATTATACTGAGGGTAAGATGATTTTTGTGAGCTTGCTGTAATACGTTTTTGGCTTCTTCCCGTGAAATCTGCCTGAATTCCTTAGAGCGTGAAGCGTAAACCTCACGCCTCCCTTTGCCCAGCACTATTTCACTCATGACCGGATGTGAGCAGTTTTTGAATTCTTCCCGGCAACTGCACGGGCCGAGTGAAATACTATCTGAAGCATCAATGATTTGTTCCGCATCAGACAGAGACAGGTAATATCCGGCATGTCCCAACCTGGCATAGAGATTAGCCGCCCAGCGGTAAACCGTGCCGATAACCGGGATTCGGGAAAGTTTGGCCAGGTCCATATAGAGATGGATCAGGCGATGTTGATTTTGGCCGTAAAGTCTTAATGAATGATGCATCTGACACCTGATAGATTACTTTAATTCTAACATATGTTATAGAAAAACTGCAGGAGTACCAGGCTGTTTGTCATTTTAAGACAATTCATGATATTCTAAGAAAGATCATGCGGATTTCTGATCTATTAGTTTGATTCAGTAAGTTATATACAGTATTTTTAAAACTATATTGTGAATTTGCTTATACCGGGTTAGACCTCAAAATGTGAATCCCTCTGCTATCAAAGGGAAACAAGTTACAAGGAGTAAAAAACTAAAATGCCTACCATTATAGAGATGCTGGAAAGGAATGCTCGCAAATATCCGGATGACGTAGCCCTGATAGAATTGAGGCCCAGCCAGAATTACAGGCAACAAATTACCTGGCAAGAATTTGATGACAGTGCCAACAAAATAGCCAACTATCTCAGGCAGAAAGGAATTAAGAAGGACGACAAGGTAATTCACTGGATGCGTAATTCCATTCCCTGGTTAGTATCATACTTCGGCATACTGAAAACAGGTGCCTGGGCTGTACCACTGAACTTTCGCTTCAACACGCAGGATTTCAAGTATTGCGCGGACATTGCCGAAGCCAGCGCTATGATTTTTGAAGATGAATTCACCAAATCTGTGCTGGAGGTTAATTCTCCCACTATAAAAAACTACATTTATGTTGGGCCGAACCTGCCTGCCGGCATGGTACACTATGACGACGTTCTAAAAAACAGCAGTTCTGAAAAGGTGGATAATAAAGCGGCGCTCAGCGATATTTGTGGTCTGTATTTTACATCCGGCACCACCGGACAACCCAAACCAATTTTACTCACTCATAAAAATATGTCTTTCGCGGCCAAAGTTGAACAGATGCACCATAATCAGACTCGCCGGGACAATTTCATTATACTCCCCCCGCTGTACCATACCGGAGCCAAGATGCACTGGTTTGGGAGCCTCATTGCGGGTGCCAAGGGCACTATTCTGACCGAATTTTCTCCGCAGAATGTGCTGCAGGCTGTAAGCCAGGAACGCGGCACCATAGTCTGGCTCCTGGTGCCCTGGGTCCATGATATCCTGGTAGCCCTGGATAAAGGGGAGATTAAGCTTAAAGATTACAACCTCAAATCGTGGCGATTAATGCACATCGGAGCCCAGCCCGTGCCTCCGGCACTGGTCCAGCACTGGTGGGACTACTTCCCCACCATGAGCTATGACAACAATTACGGTCTGAGTGAGTCAACTGGTCCGGGTGCAGTGCACCTTGGATTGGAAAACGAATTCAGACCCGGCGCTGTGGGCAAAGTGGGATGGGGATGGCAACTAAAAATCGTCCATTCCGACGATAACCGCAACATCCCGCCCTGGATGGTGGGAGAACTTTGTATAAAGGGTCCTGGCGTCATGAAAGGCTACTACAAAAACTCGCAATTATCCGAAAAAACCGTCGTTGACGGCTGGTTGCATACCGGGGACATGGCCAGGATTGATAAAGACGGATACGTCTATCTGGTTGACCGGAAAAAGGATGTTATCATCGTGGGTGGCGAGAATATTTATCCCATCGAAATCGAGGATGCAGTCCATAAGAATAACAAAGTCTATGATGTAGCAGTCATCGGCATTCCGGACAAAAGGCTGGTAGAGATTGTAGCCGCTGTCATTGATCCCAAGCCCGGCGAAACTCTGACAGAAGATGAGATTAATCTCTTCATCGAGGGTGTCCTCCCCAAATATAAAAGGCCCCGCAAAATCATTTTTGATAAAGTACCGCGCAATGCCACCGGTAAGATCGAAAAAACCAAATTGAGAATGAAATACGGCGGCAGCGTGATGTAAAGTAAAAGGAGGGGAGAATCGAATCCCCTCCTTTTTTTATTCGTTTAAAAGCCGGCCTGCGGGGTGCCTTATACGGCAACCCGGACCAAATTGAACAATGGGCCTGCCCCATGCCGGGCACTACCCAGTTAACTGACTATCAGACTACCAGGGAGTTTTGCTCTCCTTCAGAGCGGCTATCAGGTTATCCAGCGTAATGGCTGCCATAGTCAGGGTTTGCGTGGTGCCGCGCGCGCTGAGGCGAATAGCCAGCTTGGCAATCACTTCGTTACTGGGTGCTTCCAGTATGCTAACGAAGTCATACTGCCCCAGTAAAGCGTACTGGCAAATAACCTTCACACCCAGTAATTCTACTTCTTTATTCAATTCTTTCAATACTTCGGGATCTTCCTGAAGGCTTTTTCTACCGGAATCTGTTAACGTGGTTAACATGAGATAAATTGACATGCCTATCCTCCTTTCCAACTGTTTAATTTATCTAAATGCTTTTTTACAGACAGTTAGTCGCTTTTTTTATAGTTTTTTTAAAACATACTTTCTGTTATTGATTGCATTATAACACAGCTAACACGGGAATAATGCCCATTGCAGAAT
>DATIKD010000023.1:0-3455 GCA_035477965.1 Dehalococcoidales bacterium
TTTATTGCCCGGATTTGTTGGGGTGGATTACAGCCAGCTTCTGGAAAAGCGTTACGGCAGTGCTGTGCCTCAATGGACTTTGAACGGCGGGGGATTGCCGCCCGGTTTGGCCCTGGCCAATGACGGAAGTATCACAGGGAACCCCACCACCCCAGGGAGGTATTCTTTTAACGTTAAACTGACCAGCGGCGCCGAAAGCGTGACACAGGAATTTTCAATTCAGGTAAACGCTTTGGGTGAGATCTGGGCCTGGGGTTATAATTTTACCGGTCAATTGGGCAACGGAGAAAGCACCGGTGTTAAAAGCACTCCTGTCCAGACTTCTACGTCCACCGGATTGACCAGCCCGGTAACAATCGATGCCGGTTCAGGTCACAGCCTGGCAATTGACCAGTCAGGCCAGGTCTGGTCCTGGGGTCAGGGCGGCAATGGTCAGTTGGGTCAGGGCAACAGCATTTGGCAAAGTCCGCTGCCGGGGAAAGTGGTAACTGAATCAGGTGCATACCTCAAAGACATCGTACTAATAACTGCCGGTAATTTGCAGGGCGGCATGGCGATAGACCAAAGCGGGCGGCTCTGGGTCTGGGGTGACAATCAGCAGGGACAATTAGGGAATGATACTACTGTTTTCAGCCGCAATTCTGCCGGATTGGTGCCGGGCATGACTGATATTGTGGCTGTGGCATCCTCTTCTGGGTATACCAGTTTCGCGGTTAAGTCAGATGGTTCGGTCTGGGGCTGGGGTTGGAATAACTACGGACAGGTGGGCAACGGCGATTATTCCACTGACGGTTCTGATATTCATACCTCCATTCCTTCCCGCGTACAGGGTATCACCGATGCTGTCGCGGTAGCCGCAGGTTGGGATTTTGGTTTGGCTTTGGATAAATACGGACGTGTTTGGGGTTGGGGCTCGAATAGTTACGGGCAACTGGGATTAGGATACACCGAATCCGTTCCCCATCTTCTTCCCAGTGTGATCCACGGATTGAACAATATCATTGCCATTTCCTGCGGGGCCCGTTATAGTCTGGCACTGGATAAAAACGGTCAGGTTTGGGCATGGGGATATAGCTCAGAGGGCGAGCTGGGTCAGAGCGATAAATTACAGCAAAATAGTCCGGTTAAAGTTAAAGGTGCAGCAGGGAGCGGATTTCTCAGCGATATCAAGTCTATTTCAGCCGGTTTTAATTTTGCTTTCGCGCTGGATAATAGCGGCAATATCTGGACATGGGGAAATAATACACATGGGCAAATGGGCAACGGTACAAATGGTGCCGGTACCGGCACCAGTATTCCGCAACAAATGGCTGCGCTTTCGGGCTTGACCGCTGTCAGCGCCGGTTCAATAAGCGGGCTGGCTTTAAAACTTGTGGCAGCGCCCCCTCCGTCAAACAGCGCTCCAGTGGCTGCTGAGCAATCTGTTTTGGTCAAGCTAGACACACCCAAAACCATCACTCTGGCTGCCCAGGATGCTGACGGCGACGCGCTTGTCTACACTCTTGTCAGCGGTCCTTCTCACGGTATTCTATCCGCTATAACCGGCAACACCCTGACCTATACTCCGTCCGCCGGTTACAACGGGCCGGACAGCTTCACTTTTAAAGCCAATGACGGCACGGCTGATTCCAACGCGGCTACCGTCAACATTGTCATCGTGCCGGATACGCATAAATTCTTCCTGGTTGGCCCCGGCGGCGTATCCGGTACTCTGGATATTGCGGCCGGTGATAGCGTGCTGCTCATAACCGGCACTGCCATCGCGGATGTAACCTTCCCAGCCGGCACCTGGACCATTTTCCTAAAAACTGAAATGGATTGGAAGGGATATTGCCTGGTCGAAATAGGCAGTTATAACCCGGTTACCGGTGTTTTCACCAAATTCAATGCCATGCTGACTGACCCCTGGGTCAACGGCACTCTGGTATTGACTTTGGACCAGGAAGACAGCGGCACAGTTCCTCAAGGGGAGGCGCTGGGCATCCGGGTGACCAATAACGATAACACTGATCATGAAATAGACACCGATGGTTCCTACCTGTTGGCTCCGCAAAACGCGCCGGGTTATCCTGTGCCTGAACTGCCGGCTCTGGCGTTGTTGGGTCTGGGACTGGCCGGAATCGCCGGTTACCTGATTCTGCGCCGCAAACAATCACGAAAACAAGCAATCAATTAAGACAGGTAAAAAGAGAAAGGCCGCTGGTTAACAACAGCGGCCTTTCTTTTTTGGTGTTTGACGGGCATCTGGACTCTGTCCGGTTACAGTCCTGTAATAGTTCTACACTTCATTACCGGAAGACCGAGTGTAGGCCTTCCCGTTTCCCATTGTCATAAATAATATGGGACCATCTATGCGTCGAAAATATAAAGGCAAGTGATTCATACCGGCCGGAACAAAGACAGTGCAGCTTTGGGTGAGAAAATACTGCTCATCCTCCAGCCATAATTCCACCTCTCCGCCCAGGTCGCGAAAATTATCCCGGTTGCTCCCAAACAGGCAGATGATTTCATCAAAGTCATGAGCATGTTGTATTTCAACTTGCCAGCCGCGTGTTCCGTGTAAACGGTTAATCCAGACGGCATCAAAATACAGAGCTCCGGCGGCTACTTTATCATCCAATCTAAATAGATGGAATGCATCCGCATAATCACCGGCTGCTCTCTGGGCCTGCATTCTTTTCATAAAACCGGTATCCGGCGGCAGTTCAGAGCGGACATCTTCAGTCACAATATACCTGGCATATTTTCTGTCAGACATTTATTTTTCCCCTTTTAGTTTGTGTTGATATTTTCCGGATAGAACTGTTATTTACTCCCTGATATGGAGGCATTCCTTAAATCTTCCCGCGTGGGAAGGCCGGTCACAGGGTGGGTAAAATGAAACGGGAATACATAACCGGATTTGAATCTGGGGTCGTCGGGATTAGCGGGTTCTGCGGCCGGAGGCGGTTTGTAACTGGGATCCATAATCAGCTTGCCTATCATTTCGGGCCCGGACCAGGCTTCCTGGGGAATAGAAACTGAATAATTTATCATCCAGTCAACTGTCAATATTTTCCATATTCCATTTTGTTTAATATAGCCAAATTCGTAGGTGCCTGAACAAAACGATTGGCGCCATTTTCCATCTGATGGGGACGGAATGTTTATACCCCCGAAAGCATACCATCTTCCCCGGGCAGTTCTTCCGTCCGGTTCTAAGGTTATTACTCCTTCTATTTGCATCACCTGGTGCAGAAAACCGGGTGGAGGAGTGCCTTCCCGAAAATATGTCTTGACGCCCTCTTTGCCCTTCCAAACACCCTCCAGCCAGTTCAATCTGACATCCGGGCTATCTGCAAAACAATCCACAATTTCGTCTCTCAACATGTGTTGCACATAATATCCGTACTTTCTCTGCAGTTGCTTGATGGCATTGATGTCCTCAATCTCCTGCAAACGACCGGCTTGAGATT
>DATIKD010000024.1:0-7120 GCA_035477965.1 Dehalococcoidales bacterium
ACAGGGGGTTGATGATAGTTTTATAAAGAACGCTCGGAATTTCAGGCCTTCCTTATTTTCCTCGTGCTAGGTTTAGCTTTGTTCTGAAAACTTATTTTGGACAAGAGTGATTAAAAGTATTTATTCAGGAGCAGAAGATGAAAAAAATTTTACTTCAAACCAAAGCCGGGCCGTCTCCGGTGCTGGCCGGGTTCCCCACCATCATGGCCGGCACAGTGGTAAATGGCCAGCCGGATTTTGTGACCATCGCCTGGACCGGTGTGGCAGCCAGTTCACCACCCTCTATCACCATCGCTCTTCAGCACCACCGCCATTCCTTGAAAGGCATCCGCCAGCATATGAATTTCTCAGTCAATATTCCTTCCACAGATATTGTGAAAGAAACGGATTATTGCGGAATTGCCTCAGGAGCCAGCGCTGACAAAGCGCAGGATTGTAAATTTAATGTTTTTTACGGGAAATTGCCAACCGCTCCATTTATTCAGGAATGCCCGGTTAATCATGCCTGTGAGGTAGTCCAAATACTTAATCTGGGCAGTCACGAATTGATTGTCGGACGGATAATTGAAACTTTCGTCAATGAAGACTGCTTGACACGAGGCTTTGTTGACCCAATCAAAGTCAGACCTTTTTTCTTCGCCGGCTTCGGTTATTACGCGCTGGGTGAGAAAGTGGGAGATGCTTTCCGTTCTGGCATAGCGGTTAATCCCGCATCGAAACTGGAAACTCTGACAGAACTGGGAATCAAAAAAGAAGAAAAATAGCTTGACGAATTGCATTTTAGCCTATAAGCTGTATCTTGTAGAGTATTCACATCTACCCTGTTTGCAGGCTCATTTTTTGATATTCGAAAAATAAGGAGAATGCCATGAAAAAGTCAGATGCCCGGAAAGTTGATTCGGAATGGAAACTGATAATGAAAAACCATCCCACCTTTGCCAGAGTACTGCTGGCCCAGCAGGCAATCCTGATAGAAGCCTCGCAGATGGGGGACAAAACAGTAGATTACAACATGTGTCAGGTCTTGAACTCTAACCTGCCGGTGATTTTCCGCAACTATTGGACTGACCGCTGCCATCAGGATTTCGGCAATATTCAGATGTCTCCTCAACTAAGCTGTATTCTGGATTCCGGCGACGGTAATCCGGCGGCCTGTTTCAACATGAACCCGGATGATTCCTGGCTGGATATTCCGCCTACCTTTCAAACCAGCCCGCCGCCCACGGTTTTTCCTATCATTCCAGCAGTTAAAACCGAGACAAAAGCTGCTCCCAAAAAGGCTGCCGCCCAGTCAACGAAAAAAGCAGCACCAAAATCTAAAAAAAGCGGGTAAACCTGGTATTAGAGCCCTGAAGAGATAGGTGCCCTTCATCCAGTTCAAAGCTGTTCCCAGACTTTAGGGAACAGCTTTTTATTGTAAATAGCATATTGCCGTACGGGTCTGGGTATCTGCCACAACATGAGCATAAGCTCCTTTAGCCGCTTTGGGGACTTCAATCACCTGTACCAGTTCCTGGAATTCGGCATATTCCGGCATTAGCCGGGCTAGAGAATTCGGAGCCCTGGTGAAAAAAGTGCGGTTAAATTGAGTTTCCGGCTGGTCTGGAAAAATGGGTAAATAAATTATGTCGGCTTCCACCAGGTCCTGGAAAAAGTGTGTCCCGTAAGACAATTCCGGTTCATGCCCGGCTTCAGTCCGGCCGGCCTCAACCAGTACTTTAACGTTATCAATATCGGCATAACTGACATTGACTCCCAGATCAATATTGCTGCTGCCCCAGCGTCCGGGGCCAATGGCCATTATTTTGTCATCTTTGCCGCGCAGGAAGGCATTCAAACTCCCTACTATCCGTCCCAGAGACTTTTTAGTGGTCATCGAGCTAATAGCGGCATACTTGCGCGCATCTATGTAGATAATGTAGCGGATAGGTTCAATTATACCTCCGCTGAGGGTGCGGTTGGACTTAAATAATATTTGGTCAGGCGTAAGGTGCTGAGGCAAAGCCATGAGTGACTCAGAAATTCGGGGCAGACGCAGCGGACGGCACTGCAGCAAATTTATCCGCAGGCTGTCATCTTTATCAATAATGGCCGTGAATTCTATGTCCACCGGCTGTCCCCAGGCTTTCTCCAGTTTGGCCAGCAGTTCTTCCATAATTTCAATCAGATTGGTCTGAATCAGTAGATTGTTGAAAGTCAACACCAGGTTTTCCGGAGAGGCTTCAACCATGCCGTACGCCGGATCATGCAAATAGCCGTCTTCGGTATATGAGACCAGCAAATGCAGATTGGGATAGTCTGTGCCAACCAATACTTCGCGCAGGGGAAGACTGATTAGTTGATTTCTCTCCAGGTTCAGAACATCCACAATCCGCTGGGAATATTTGGAGATTTTAGCGCCCACCTCCGGCCGCAGTTCAGGATGGCTGACGGCAATCATGCGCGGGTAATCACCTCCCACCCGGTTCACGGCCCGCGTGCCCAGTCCAAAAACCAGACGGATCAGTCCTTTTTGGGGGTCGATGCGGTCTGTCCAGGCATAAAGATTACGCGAAAAGGCCACCCCCGCCAGCGAGGGGAAAAAATAGTGGTGATAGGGTATCCCTGAGACTCTCTGGACCAGTATGGCCATTTGTTCATCGCCCTCACCCAGACCTCTTTTACGTCGGTAAAGCAGTGCATCCGGATTAACCGCACTGGCATAAACCAGTTTTACCGCCTTTAAAAAAGCTTCCAGGCGTTCTTCCGGGCTGCCCTGGTTGGGACAATACTCACTGCGATATTTGCCGGCAAAGGCATTACCGTAACTGTCCTCCAGCAGGCTGGAGGAGCGGACAATGATAGGGGCCTGCCCGAAATATTCCAGCATGACCTTGAACTGATCGATTATCTCTCCTGAAAACTGGCCGGCCAGAAACAACTTCTCCACATTCTCAAACTCTTCATGGGTTATCTGCGATGCCCGCGAGAGTTGTAAACGGATCCGGAAGAGGTTGTTGTTTACCAGAAAGGTGAAAAATACATCCGATCCGATATAAAAGGAATCATGTTCCTCCAGAATGGGCTTGAAATTGCGTTTACCCGGCTCTTTTTCAAGGACTTTACGGGCCACCAGCATTCCGGCCGCTTTACCGCCAATTCGCCCGGAGCCGATTAACCGGTCACGCACGTTTATCAGGTCATCCACATTTAAATAGCGATCCGCCAGCTTGTTAAACTCCGGATGGTTCCCGAACAACATACGGGTCAGCTCCTGCCGCAGGGCGCTGACCTCAGGCATGGTCTCAAATTCATCCAGATTCATCAACTGGTATTGCATCAATTTGGTGTAGACTGCATCCCAGGGTGCGATGGAACTTGAAATCCGGTGACTGATCCGTCTTCCGGCCGAAGTTAAAACTGCGGCGGCCTCTCCACTGCGAAAAACTGGTTCCAGACCATCAGCGGACAGGATATGAGGCAGGAACATTTGCGAAGAATAACGGTCCCAGACTTTTAGCGGGTGTACGTAAGTCTGCCCGTCCACACGATAGAGGTCCAGTAAAACCTGGGTAGTATCCCGAATGCGAGCGACCGCTCCGGAGGCGTGACGGTTGCGCGTCAAGGCAAAATAGGTAACCGTATCCAGTTCAAAAAGATACGGACAGGTAATCTGGAAAAAGTTGGCCAGCAGTTCATCCGTAGCCCATTTGGTGACCAGATATGAAAGGTTGTCAAAAACATAGATAACCCGGCGGCCGTAACCTTCGATGATATGGTGCACCTGGGAACTGAAAATATCAAAACCGGCCAGCGGGTCAACTTCCACAACTTCCAATCCGGGCACCCCGGTTAATATTGGAGCATGGTCAGCAAAGCGCACATATACGGTTTTGAACCCATCCGCAATAGACCGTTCCACCAGCGCCCGGGAAAAAACCCCATAATCATCCAGCCTGTCCACCTGCCAGACCACATTGTCTCCCAGCCGGATACCCTGTAATAGTTCATCCAGGGCCGGATTTCCACTGGCAATAGTTGTATATTTCTCAGACATATTTCACCCACCGGTTAAAATATAACTCCTGATTTACTATTATAACGCAACAATAATCTGGAAACTCAATTCGTTGATCAAACTAAAGCCAGAAGTAAAGGCGTTCTCGGGATTGCAGCCAGACATCCTGGGTTTGGGATTCTCCTGTTGATTTCAGGCTGGCCTTCCAGTTCGTTTGTCAGGCCGGAGCGCTGCGAAGCATTTATTGGCGGGGAGGGGTTCGTTGATGCATATCTCCAGGGCTAACTCCCCGCGTCCAGATCCTTCAGCCTCGCCAATCGAGGCTTCCAGGATGACAACGAAAAAGGGGCCAGATGCTTTGGCCTCGCCTTTTGAGGCTTCCGGAATCCTGCTTGCGCTCCGGCATGACACCTTGTTTTTACACCGTGATAAGGAAAAATAAGGGTATTATCAAAATAATCAATCTTAACCCAGGCACGCTACGGATATTTATTTTGGACAAAAGTGACAAATGAGCATGGTGTTTCTGCTTTTATTAAAAACCAGTCTCGTCTATTCTCGTTGCCCGATGAATCATGGCTATCGCAAACTTTTACCGTGGAACTGAGCCCTTCTGGCCTTCTTCTGCCTGGCGCGCTGGGCGCCCCGCACAAACCTTGAGCCTGTTTTTAGTTTCCTGGTTGTTCCGGCCATTGTCTTATACTCCTGTCCCGCATTTTTAATTGCCTGCAGACAACTCAATTATCTACCCTTTGACTGTCATAAAACACAGTATTCACTATTTTCATTATATGGCTAAAGCCGGCAACCGGCGGATTTCAAATGCATGGAAACCGGTTATATTTCGAAGTCCTGGCAGTTTTTTAAAATAATTTTACTGGTTCAACCTCCTGGCAAGTGATTACACAAGCGCCGGTAAACGCGAACTGGCAGTAAAAGTGAATCGTATATGCTGTTTATTTTGCGAGGCGGCGTCAATCGCGGTTGGACACCCGGGATGAAGCAAGGGAATGACTGACTTTATCTTGTTTCACAAGTCTCCGGGATATTACTCCGAGATGCGTTTTATGTGAAAAAACAGGGTTTTTCGGCTGATTGACAAAGGCTATAAGCGTATGTGATAATAGCAAATATTGATTTTATGTCCATATCGATGTTTACCAAATATGCCCGGATTTAGTGACCACTGGTTTCGGATGTTCCTTTTTAAACAATCAAGCCGGCTTATTCTCTTGAGGCCCGCAATTCAGTAGACAAATGAAGTATATATTAATGACATATATAAGGAGTAGACGATGAAAAGAGTATCCTTCTTACTGGCATTCTTTATGGTAGTCTGCTTGCTGGCGACGATGGTTGGCTGCGCCAGCAATACCCCATCTGCCACTACCCCGGCGGCCGCAACAACTGCCGCTCCCGTCACCAGCGCCGCCCCAACTACCACCGCCGCTCCATTACCGCCTATCAAACTAAAATACGCCGACCAGAACCCACCTACCGGTTGGGAAGGCACGAAGGCCGCCCAGCCTTTTCTCGCTCAGATTACTGCCGCCACCAACGGCCGGGTTCAGTTTGAAACCTACTTCTCTCAGTCCCTCTTTAAAGGCACCGATGCCTGGGTTAGCGTCAAGAACGGCCTGGGTGATATGGCCTGGATGTTCCATGGTTACTGGGCCAATCAGACAACCCTTTCTGATGTCCTTTCCCTGCCTTTGATGCCCTTTACCAGCGCCAAACAGGCCAGCGGAATCTTCTGGCAGCTTTATGAAAAATTCCCCACCTTGCGCGACCAGTATAAAGATAATCAAGTGCTTCTGACTTTCTGTTCTCAGCCATACTTTCTGATTACTACCAAAAAGCAGGTTAAGACCCTTGACGATGTGAAAGGAATGCAGATAAGAGTGGTGGCCGGTCCATCGATCGATTATATGAAAGCCCTGGGCGCCGCTCCGGTCACCAAAGCTATGCCGGATACCTATATTTCCCTGCAAAAAGGTGAGATTGACGGTATGGCCGTACCCTGGGAAGCCCTGCTCTCATTCAGACAATATGAGGTAGTCAAATACTACACTTATATGCCTATGTTCACCGTTTATTTCACAATTGCCATGAACAAAGACAAATGGAACAGTCTGCCCAGGGATGTCCAGGACCAGATAATGAGTGTCAGCGGTCTGAAGGGATCTCTATTCTGGGGTGAGAACAAGTTTGATACTGCCATGGCTGAAGGACGTGACCTGGTAAAAAAACAGGGACTGGAAATGATTGAATATACCATGCCGGAGAGTGAATTGAACAAATTCAGCGCCGCCGCACAGCCCCTGTGGGATGCCTGGGTCAAAAAAATGACCGACGCCGGTCATCCGGAAGCCAAAGAAATTCTGGCTACCACTCTGGAATTGATAAAAACTTACAAACCCTAACTAAAACGGCTTTTTGCCCCGTGTCAGAGTGTTGACACGGGGCATTGCCTGATTTTCGCACCAGAGGAGTTCGCCATGGACCAATCAGCGGGGGAGGGTAAGAAAACACCTCCATCCGGCATTCTGTCCAAAATAATTTATTACCTGAGCAAAATTATTGACCCCATCGGGACGGCCGGTTCCCTGGTAGCCGCGCTGGCTCTTTTTTTGATGATGATTCTGACTTTTGCCGATGTAACTTTGACCCGCATCGGGAAAATGAGCGGTTCCTTTAGCATCTTCCGTCCCATCATAGGTTCGCAGGAGGTCCAGGAATTATTCATGATAGTGCTGGTCAGTTTCGGCCTGGCTTACATGGCTCTGAAAAAAGGCCATATCCGGGTCGACCTGGTGCTGCAATACGTATCCTATAAAGCTAAAAACTGGTTTGATATATTTACATATCTACTTTCAATGGTTTTTTACATCTTCATCGCCCGTCAGGCCTGGTTAATGGCCTTTGACAATATTCAAGATGAAGCTGTTTCGACAATTTTAAATGTCCCGCTGTACCCTCTCAATTTTGTCCTCTTTGCCGGTGCCTTTTTGGTCGTGCTAATGTTCCTGCGGGACCTGCTGCAATCAGTGGAAGGGGTTATCCGATCATGGAATCGGTAGTTGTAGGCTATATCGGAATCGGTGTCCTGATTTTACTGCTTTT
>DATIKD010000025.1:0-3571 GCA_035477965.1 Dehalococcoidales bacterium
ATTTCAGCCGCCAGCATCGAAGCCGGTCCCCAGCCAACTGCCATTGGGACCATGGCAATAATAGTAGTTAAGGCAGTCATCATGATGGGACGCAGCCTGGTTTTACCACCTTCAATCAGAGCTTCAGAAACAGATTTGCCGCTCCGCCGCAGTTCTTCCACCAGTGTAATCAGGACGATGGCATTGGTTAACACAATGCCTACCAGCATCAGCAGGCCCATCATGGCCGAGGCACTGAGCGTATAGCCGGTTAAGGCCAACCCCATAAAAGCCCCGATTACTGCCAGCGGCAGGCTGACCATGATTATAACCGGGTTGAGAACCGAGCGCATCATTAAAATGACAATCAGGAAGACTATAAAAATAGCCACGACGATGGCGATGCCCATATTGCTGAACGTTTCCTGCATTTGCTCGGCTATCCCGCCAGCCTTAACTTCAACTCCTGGAGTAGCAGGTAAAGCCGAAATGGCCTTTTGTATGGCAGCATTGACTGCCCCCACGTTTTTTTCAGTAATATTAGCCTGGATGCTGGCTGAAAGAGTAGTATCGGTGTGGCTGATATGAGATGGTATAGATTGAACACTGATATTGGCTACATCACCCAGAGCTACCGATCGGGGAAAGCCAATACGCAGAGCCCGGGCTTCTTCAACCCCGACCAGGTCCTGACTTACACCTTTCAGATAAACAGAATACACCGCATCACCTGATTGAAACTGGCTGTTCGGCAGCGTGCCGCCAAACAGCATCAGATAAAACTCCTGTTGCATCTGCGCCATTTGTTCAAAACTCAAACCGGCAGAAAGGGCTTTAGACAGATCAGGCACGATACTCAATTTAGGAACTACGGTTGTTAAGTCACTGGAAATATCGCTCAGGCCCGGGATTTCCTTCAATTTCTCCACTAATTCTCCGGCAACCCGGGTTACGTTGTCCTGGTCCTTACCCTGAACATGCAGGCTAACCCCGGCTCCTCCAATCCCCATACCCCCTTCTGCGTTGCCTTCTGATACCTCTACAGAGGCATTAAGACCCAGTTTTTGTATGGCTTCATCCAGTGCGGCTACTTCTTTTTTAACATCTGCGTTTTGTTTCAGATAAATCTCTATCGATGCTGTGTTACTCCCGCCTCCCGCAATCGCTGCCATAATCCCCTGCATGGAAGTACCCGTGCCGACGCTGGTATAAAAATTCTCAACGAATTCATTTCCTGCCAGCAGAGCTTCAATTTTTGCCGCCGCGGCGCTGGTGGTCACTATATCGGTTTTGGGTGGCATTTGAATGTCCACCTCGATCATTTTTTCCCCCATTCCGGCCATAAAAGAAGTCCCAACCAAAGGAATTAGGCCCAGACTGCCCACCAGCAGAATGACCGATAGGATGATAACCAGAGCGCGATGGGCCAGAGTCCATTTCAGGGATCCAACATAAAACTTCTGGTACCAGTTATCCTTCGGCTCCTTAACAGGGGTCTGGCGGCTGATTAAGTATTGAGATAATGCCGGAACTACAAATAAGGCCACCAGCAGAGAGCCCAGCATGGCAAAGGTAACCGTCAGGGCAAAAGGCAGGAACATCTCTCCCACCAGTCCGCCTACAAATAGCAAAGGAACAAATATTGCCACCGTCGCTATAGTGGCTGTGGTAATTGGATTTGCCACCTCTCTGGCGCCGCCCAGAGCGGCCTCTCTGAAACCCTGTCCCATTTTGCGCCGCCGGAAGATTACTTCCACCATCACAATGCTGTCATCAATCAGCCTTCCTACGGCGATGGATATGGCGCTCAACGTCAGCAGATTAATGGTTACTCCGGCAGCCTTCATCCCCAGGAAACAAATCAGGACACTCAGAGGGATCGAGATGGCAGTAATCAGCGAAGCCCTGACCGCCATCAGAAAGATAAAAACGATTATGATAGCCAGCACACCGCCCACAATGGCTTTTTCCCACAGGCTGTTAATACTGGCGGTGATGTATTCGGATTGGTCAAAGACTGAAACCACATTAACTCCCACAGGAAGCTGCGTTTGTATCCTGGCCAGTTCACTTTTTATGGCTCTGGCTGTTTCTACGGTATTGGCAACATCGGTTTTGGTGATGGCAATACCCACACTGGGTTGGCCGTTGGTGCGGGTAATGGTCGATAGTGGTGGGGGACTCTTAGTCACTGTAGCCACATCTTTCAGAAAAACACCCGGCACACCAAGTTGGGTTCCGGCCATTTTTTCCAGAGAATCATAAGCCGGAGCCAGAGAAGCTGCTATCTGAGACATCGATACACCGTAAAGGTTCATCAAAGCCGGATCTGGAGCAATAATTATTTGGTCGGCCTGGCCGCCTTCGGTATCCACCCTTAATACACCCGTAACCTGCTGAAGTCCCGGTAATATCTGGCTATCGGCTATCGATTTCAATTGGTCCACCGGCATTTCGCCGGTAACGCTCAAAACTACCAGCGGAATCATATTCATGTTGATCGGGATTATCTGGGGATTAGGTGCATTATCGCCGCGTAATTTGGGATAATTGGTCACTGCCGCCGGGAAAGCTATCTCTTTTAGATCGGCCTTAATAGTCTCTATAACTCTTGTCATGTCAGTGCCGAACTCAAATTCACCCATTATAAATGAGAAACCGCTGGAAGACGTAGAGGTGATCTGCCTTAAACCGTTATTGGACCATCTGTCCCAGATACTCTTCTCTATGGGTGAAGTGACATCTTTCACAACCGTTTCAGGATCAGCATCCGGGTAAACAGTCACAATACTGAGAAAAGGAAACTCAATATCTGGAATCAGTTCAACTTTTAGCCCGGTTAACGCCCATATTGATGTTCCGGCTATTATTAGTGCAATAATAATCGTCACTAAACGATTTTTTAGACCCAGACTGGTTAAGCGCCACATACTACATTGACTCCTTGTCAACAAAAATCTAGTTTATTAGTCATGTACCATTTTTGAGCCTGACTGTACTCCGGCCAAAAAATCAACAAAAACCAGTATATTGCGTGGTTCACCTGGCGTAAACTGTTTCACATTTCCTGAGGCGGACTCACTTAATTGTCTTGAATGTATCCAGATGCTTTTCAAAAGCGGTTAAAAGTCCTTTTAGTCCCTTTACGAGCGCATTCAGCTCCGAATTCTGCATAAACTCCAAAATTGCCGCCAGTTGTTTGGTATGGTTTTCCATTAATTTATCGAGTAAAAGCCGGCCCTTGGGAGTGGCTTCCAGCCAGAAAATACGGCGATCAGAGGCATCCGGTTTTCTGACAACCAGTTCCTGTTCAACCAGCCTGGTGACAATGCCGGTAACATTACCTGGGGTCACCGCCAGTTCGTTCGCCAGAGTACGGGCATTAACTGCCTTGCGATTCACAATCAGAAACAGGCTTTTTAGCTGGGCAACCGGCACGCTTAGATGCCGCCATTCATCCAGGTCAGGTTGCACGCAAACCTGCTGAAATCTGGCCAGCAAATCCACTATTTCCTTAATAGCTTCCCCTTTTTGGTTTAGTTGGACCTGGGCCTTAATCAATCTGTATTTTCCGGGTATTATTTTAAGCCTG
>DATIKD010000026.1:0-1677 GCA_035477965.1 Dehalococcoidales bacterium
AGGTCAATATTTTGGTATTTGCTATTTACTTAACAGCGGCACTAATCGACGGCAGGGTGACTCCCTGGCTCAGTAGTTTTTTCTGCAACTCTCGGTAATCGATCTGACGGGGCTGTTTATTCTGTTGTACGGCCATAGCTGCGGCTGTACCGGCGGCCTGGCCAATCGCGATACAGTGCGGAATAAGGTTGGCCATGTTATTGACGTCCCCATCTGAAGAAAAACTGCGGCCGGCTACTAAGAGGCTGTTGATTTTCTCCGGGACCAGTGCCCGGTAGGGAATAAAGGCATGTTTGACTTCGCCAACTGAGGGTGGGCCTAACCTGGGAATTTCAGCAATGGTGTCTTCAAATATTCTGGAAGTCTGAAAATCCTGGCGGGTAACAACATATACACCTTTCAGCCTCCGGCTGCCTCGTGTGCCGGTTTGGGAAGCTGTATCCAGGATAAAACAGTTCTCAAAAGTGGGAACATTCTTTTTCAGAAATACGTGGGCTTTACGCATAATTTTTCGCATATCCACTTCCAGTTTGGTCAGGTCCTCAACTTTGGTACAGTCCAGCCCAGGTATCCAGTTGTTAAACCAGAGGACGTCATTGCGGGGACTGGGTAGAGGGAGGAGGCGAGTGCCGGCGGTTTTGGCCAGCTCATTCATCAATTCTTCATATCTCTTTGGTTCAGCTTCCTTGAAATCACACAGTTTCTGGTAATCACAATTGCCCAGGCGAAAGACCAGTGCCAGCATTGAACTGCGGGAGGAAGTGTCCCATCTACCATCGAATTCAGCACCTGCCGACGGCAGCAGGTCGCCGTCGCCGGTGCCGTCAATAATGACCTTACCCATGACCGCCTGTCTTCCGCTCTTGCTCTCGAAAAAGACTCCTTTAACTTGCCCGTTCTCCATAATTGTGCGGGTTCCCCAGGAGTGCAATAAAAGCTGGATTCCGGATTCTTCCACCATATCGTTTAAAACGCATTTTAACGGCTCCGGATCAACCCAGGCTGTATGCTCGATACGGCCGTTGATTACGTTACCGAAAAAGCGGCGCCAGTACTTGATCAAATGGGGGTCCGATGAGCCGATATCTTCCATACGCGGCCGGAGAGTTCCGCCCAGCGGGTCCAGTCTCTGCAGCCATTCAAGCGCGAGTCCGGCGATAACCGGCTCTTTCCCGCCATCGCTCATATGTGGAATCTGGATTACGATTCCCCCGGTGGCCATTCCTCCCAGGTGACCGTATCTCTCCAGAAGCACTGTTTTAGCGCCGTTGCGGGCGGCAGCCACCGCGGCTGAATGCCCTCCCGGCCCACCACCTACCACCACCACATCCGCTTCCTGCATTATTTTGATGTCTCGTTCCGCTTCGCGGATTGTCTGGGCAGTCAAGTTTTCAACCAATTCAAGCCTCCTTAACAACCTGGTCCTAATTTCGTTATGAACCGTATATATTATTCTCAATCCCCTATTTACCTGTCCCCTGATATCAGGGCGAAGAATTTGAGGGAGGATGGGATTGAGGCTGGTATTTACTTGTTAAGGCCTCTTAACACTGGTACTCGTATATGGCTCGGGTCTTTATTCAGGGTGTTAGCGCAAACGGGGTTTAACCCGGACATTAACTGAAACGGCTGATTATTTGCGAAATTTCTCCGGAACAACTCTTTATCGCCCGGGTG
>DATIKD010000027.1:0-5831 GCA_035477965.1 Dehalococcoidales bacterium
AAAAATAATGCTTGTCGCGGGCGGCATAGGGCGCCACCATGGCGGCCAGTTTATCAATCTTTTTTTCCATCACAGACGGCGAAAATGGACCTTCAATCAACTGGCGGACATAGTTCCGGTATTTCTCCATATACGGCGGATGGGCCAGCAGGCGGTTTAACAACGGGTAGCGGTTAAGTGGACCGGCCACCGGTTCATCCACATAGAAATTGATGAGTCCATTTTTACGAATGCCGGCGTTAAAGGTACCGAAGGCCATATTGGTATCCCACGGAATGACATAAAATTTGCCGTTTACTTCATAAAAATGAGTATTGTGCCCTATGCTGTTGTAATTGTCCAGGTGTAAAATTGCTCCTGAGATGGCAAAAAAGAGCAGGGTGCCATCGACGTCCAGCACCTCTTCAATTTCCCGGTAATAGACTTCGTCCGGTTCCTTGTTAATGATCTGTAAAAACCTGAACAAGGCGCTGTAGTCCGGCCTATCCAGGTTGGTTTTCAGGTTCATGGCGTGGACATAATCCCGGTAGTTGATATATTGCAGTCCGGCCTCTTTGGGGACAGGCGTGCCGGGAGTATAAGATGCCACCGAGTTCTCTTCACCCAGAGCGCGCAATATATCCAGCAGGCGGCCGCCTCCCAGATTGACGTTCAACTCCGCATTGGGTTCAGGAGTCTGAAAGCGGGCCCTTCTGATTCTCTGGTTTTCCAGGTCATCTTCAGTCCAATCCAGCAGGGCTGACATCACATCCGGTTTATACAGGTTACCGGAAGGATTGGGGAAATGTCTTTTAAGAAACGTGATATCAATCATCTCGGTCATGGTATAAACGCCCAGGTGGTTATTATTGACCCAAAGGTCCACCAGGCAGGAGCGCGGAGCGGGCATTCCCATTTCCGTGAAGATGTCATAGGCCAGCTTTTCGCGGATCAAGGTTGGATCGCTCCAGCCGTTATTCAGAAATACCTTTTTCACGCCGTTCAGAGTGCGGGCTCGGTTGAAAAGGTTGAAATCCACCGCGAGCGGCATACGTGGACTATTCCAGGCCACCGCCTGGTTAAGTGAAGAGTTGCCTTTGGAGCGCACCCCCACGCTGATCAGTTTCTGTCCGTCAATCTCAAAATCGGCTTGCACATATTCCTGGGCATATGGATTGTCCAGGCATTTTTCCCAGCTTGCCTGCGGCATGGTGATACGTACAGTAGCTACACGGTCGCTGGGGAACGGAGCAGAATCATCCGCGCTGGCGATATTGCTGCATCCGCTTAAAGATAAAGCCAGAAAACAGGCAACCAGAAGTGCGCCTATAACTGCGAGATATGTCCGGAAAGGCAGGCCAACCAATGAATATTCCTTTTGCTTTATTTTACTGTTACTAATACTTTATGTATTAATCAAACTATAAGATTAGCGTATATGTCGATAATACTTTGAAAATGGACTGGTGTCAAGCCTTAATAATGATGAAAACTCAATAAACGAATAGAAAGGATTTTATGGAAGAATTATTTTTCGTGGTTAACTACTCATTAAAATGGTCAGCCGCCAGCCCCGAGAACACATTTATTCTTGAACGGGGCGAAGAATCCGGAGGGGATGGGGCCCTTAAACAGCCATGAGTCCAGGGTTTGCCTCCCCTCTGCCGGATCCTTCAGCCTCGCCAATCGAGGCTTCCAGGATGACAACGAAAAAGGGGCTAGATACTTCGGCCTCGCCAATCGAGGCTTCCAGCAGGACAGAGTAGTTGTCTTTCTGGAGCACCGAGAACGTCTTCATACCTGATCGGGGCGAAGAATACGGAGGGGAGGGGGCTCTTAAAAAGCCATGACTCCAGGGTTTGCCACCCCTCTGCCGGATCCTTCAGCCTCGCCAATCGAGGCTTCCAGGATGACAACGAAAAAGGGGCCAGATGCTTCAGCCTCGCCAATCGAGGCTTCCAGCAGGACAACCTTATTTTCGAGGGAATCAATTTTAGCCGAGCCTCTTTACAGAATGGTGTTTTAGACAATGAGCGTAATTGTAACCTTTTTTTACCTTTTTGTAACCGAATATAAATGTTTCAAGAATAATTATTCATATTTTATTTACCTCATGGAGATAGAATACAAAGACGGGAAAACTATCTAGAAGTGAAATTAATGGGAGGTAAATATGAAAAGAATTATTTCAGTGGTTTTGGTAGTTTTGGTATTGGCCGCACTGGTGGCTGTTCCGGCTCTAGCTAAAGGTGGCCCCCCCCGGTGTAGGCGGTGGTAACTTTACCACCGTGCAATATCAACTGGGGACGGGTCCGCAAGAATTTAATTTAGGTGTGGGAAATGACTACGACCCCATTGGGGCTGTTGCGGTCTGGGTTGATTCAGACACCGCCCCTACCAAGCTGTTTCTCCGTTACCGCACCGAAGGCGGCTGGATGATTTCCGAAACTCATCTGGCAGTGGCCAGCGGAGCAGATTATGATGAAGCTCTGGCTAAAATCCCCACTGCTCCTGGTCAAATGGACAATGAACCGTTCCCTGAAGGCTATTATGGAGCCGCCCAGATGCACGATCCGGCGGTGAATTGGTACATTTATGAGATCCCGCTGGGCAGTCCCTATTTCAACGTTAAGTCTGGTGACTGGCTTATGATTGCGGCTCATGCTACGGTGTTAAATAAAGGTGAAAATGGCTCAGCCTGGGCAGAAGGTTCCAGTTTTGATCCGGTGGTACCCATTCCTGAATTGCCGGCGCTGGTATTGCTGGGTGGGGGATTATTGGGAATTGCCGGGTACATTTTAATCCGGAGAAAGAAAACTGTATCTGCCGTCAGATAAAACCGGGAAAGACTAAATTCCAAAAGGGTAAAAAACAAGCCAGGCCTTGCGGGCCTGGCTTGTTTTTTCTTGAATAAGGTAATTTAGTCTTCAGTCGAACTCTTGAAGTTGGGATCATCATCAATAATTATGTCATCTTCATCTCTGACTTTGGGCAGGGCTTTTTCCACAGCCGCGGCTAAATCAGATTTTTCTACGGGTGCCGTTACCTGGGCCAGAGCAGGGTTATGAGCCGGAATGAGTTTACCGATGATCACGTTTTCCTTCAGTCCCACCAGTTTATCTATCTTGCCGTAAACAGCGGCTTCGGTCAGCACTCGGGTTGTTTCCTGGAAGGAAGCTGCCGCCAGCCAGCTATCGGTATTCAGCGAGGCGCGGGTAATGCCCAGCAAAATGGGCAGTGCGGTCGCCGGTTCTCCGCCTTCAGACAGAACTTTAGAATTAGTATCTTCAAAGCGGTAGCTGTCCACTATTTCTCCCGTAACCAGCTTGGTATCGCCGGAGGATGTGATGCGGACCTGGGTCAGCATCTGGCGTACAATAACTTCAATGTGCTTATCGTTTATGTTGACTCCCTGAGAACGATACACTTTCTGGACCTCGTCCACCAGATATGTCTGAACGGCATTGCGGCCCAGAATGCGCATCAGGTCCTGCGGATTAAGTGAACCTTCGGTGAGTTGGGTACCAGTTTCTACCTTATCGCCATTGCGGACTCTCAATTGAGCGGTAACCGGGACCACGTATTCGCGCGAATCTTTTTCTTCATATTGCACAAATATCTTGTTGTTACCGAAGACGATCTTCCCGCCTTTCTGTGCGATAATTGAAGGCAGGGTAACTTCAGCGTCCTTCTTTTTGCCGGAAGGGACTTCACTGGCCAGGATAGTCCCGCCTTCCACCACTTGTCCTTCTTCCACCATCACCTGCCATTTGTTCGGCAGAGCATATTCATCCTTCAGAATTTCAATATTGGTAACTCTGATCCGGCGGCCTTCCTCATCCTGAGAAATCTCGACTATACCACTGATTTCGGATAGCATGGCCTGGGCTTTGGGTGTCCTGGCTTCAAACAATTCCTCTACTCTAGGCAGGCCGGTGGTGATATCCAGGCCCACAATACCGCCGGTATGGAAAGTACGCAAGGTTAACTGTGTGCCAGGTTCGCCGATACTCTGGGCGGCGATGATGCCCACGGCAGTATTGGTTTCAACCAGTTTACCGCGACCCAGGTCACGGCCGTAGCACTTCTGACAGACTCCCCACCGAGACTGACATCTTAACGGTGAGCGTATAAAGACCTGCTTGATGCCGCTGGAGGCAACTAGAGCCGCCTTCTTTTCATCAAATTCTTCGTCCCTCTGGACGATCACTTCACCGGTTTGCGGGTTAACCACTGCATCGGCAGCCAGTCTCCCAACGATACGCTTCGGCAACGGAGGCATCTGCGAGTTCTCGGGTGATTCCGAAAGCCAGATGCCTTCAAAAGTCTCACAGTCATTTTGGCGAGTGATTACATCCTGGGCAACATCAATTAAGCGCCGTGTCAGATAACCGGACCCTGAAGTTCTCAGTGCGGTATCCGCCAGACCTTTGCGGGCGCCGTGAGTGGAGATGAAATATTCCAGCACGCTTAATCCTTCACGCAGAGAGGATTTAATGGGGAAATCGATAATTTTACCCGAAGGATTGGTCATCAGTCCTCTCATGCCGGCCATTTGCTTGATCTGGGAGATATTACCTTTGGCTCCGGAGGTTGACATCATATAAATGCCACCGGTGCGGTTCATGCTTTGCTGGAGTACGTCCTGCAGCCTGTCGGCGGTATTAGTCCAGACCTCGACAATGCCGCTGTAGCGTTCATCTTCGTCAATTAGTCCCAGGCGGAATTTGTTTTCGATAACAGCCGCTTTGCCTTCGGCATCTTTAATCAGCCCGGCTTTGGACGCCGGAACTTCGATGTCACTGGCCGCAATGGTTATTCCGGAAGTAGTGGCGTAATGGAAACCGATTTGCTTGATTTTGTCCAGTACTGCCGCCGTTTCTTCATTACTGAGGATTTTATAGCACTCAGCTACTAAACCTTTCAAACCGGGTTTGTCTACGATCCGGTTAACAAACCCCAGCTCTTTGGGCAAGGACTCGTTAAAAATAATGCGTCCGACCGATGACTTGATTCGACCGATGCCGCGCGCGGGATCTCTGACTTCTATTTCGGCCCGAATATCAACTACTCCCAGGTCCCAGGCCAGACGGGCTTCTTCAAAACTGCCGAAGACCATCCCTTCTCCTTTAGCACCTATCCTTAAGGTGGTCAGGTAGTATGAACCCAGCACCATGTCCAGTGTGGGCGTCACTACGGGATCGCCAGAACTGGGAAGCAGCATGTTATGGATACTCAACATCAAGTCGCGGGCTTCAGCCACGGCTTCTTTAGAGAGCGGCACATGCACGGCCATCTGATCGCCGTCAAAGTCAGCGTTGAAGGCGGAGCAGACCAGCGGATGGATGCGGATGGCACTGCCGTCAATAGGTACGGCTTCAAAAGCCTGAACGCTCAATCTATGCAGCGTAGGTGCGCGATTAAGCAATACGGGTCTTTCTTTAATAACTTCTTCCAGAATATCGTATACTTCCGGACGTGCTCTTTCGACCAGCCGGCGGGCACTTTTGATATTATGGGCCAAATCTTTTTGCACCAGGTAGCGCATCACAAAAGGTTTGAACAGTTCCAGGGCCATTCTGCGGGGTAAGCCGCACTGATGCAGTTTCAGCTCAGGCCCGACCACGATGACCGAACGGCCCGAGTAGTCAACCCGTTTACCCAGAAGGTTCTGGCGAAAGCGTCCCTGTTTGCCGCGCAGCATATCGGAGAGTGATTTCAATTTATGATTGCCGCTGACTGAAACAGCCCGGCCGCGGCGCCCGTTATCAATCAGAGAGTCAACCGCTTCCTGCAGCATACGTTTCTCGTTGCGTATGATAATTTCGGGGGCGCCGATGTCCATCAGGTGA
>DATIKD010000028.1:0-8693 GCA_035477965.1 Dehalococcoidales bacterium
AATCATTCCCCCCCGCCAGCCTGTTTACGCTGAACTGGAAACCCCTCTCTCCCCCGCATTGCAGTCCTGTTTGGAGGACAACGCGGTCTGGCCTTTATACACCCATCAGGCAGAGGCGGTGAATCATGCCCGCCGCGGCCGCAATGTGATGGTGGCCACTTCCAGCGCCAGCGGTAAGACCATGTGCTACAATATTCCGGTGCTGGAAGCCATGCTGAATGAAAAAAGCAGCCGGGCACTGTATTTGTTTCCTACCAAAGCCCTGGCCCAGGACCAACTGCGCAATTTCCGCCAGCAGTTCACGCCGGATTTGCTGGAAGCGGATGACGTGGATACTTTCGATGGTGATACTCCCCATAATACTCGCCTGGAAATAAAACAGAATGCCCGTATAATTATTTCCAACCCGGATATGCTGCACCTGGGTATCCTGCCCAATCACCAATCCTGGTCGCGTTTGCTCAGGCGTCTGCGTTATGTGATTGTGGATGAAGCGCATATGTACCGAGGGGTTTTTGGATCGCATGTCTCCCTGGTTTTACGGCGTTTGCGCCGGATCTGTGAGATTTACGGCGCTCAACCTCAATTCATTCTCTGTTCGGCCACCATCGCCAACCCGGGGGAGCAGGCGGAAAAATTGATCGGACTGCCTTTTGAAGTGGTTGACAATGACGGCTCTCCGCATGGGGGTAAAGACTTTGTTTTCTGGAATCCGCCGCTGGTGGATGAAAAAAGGACCTCCCGGCGCAGTGCTAACAGTGAGGCCACCTTTATTTTTACCGGACTGGTGGAAAAGGAGATACGGACTCTGACTTTCACCCGTACGCGCCGTCTTACGGAGTTAATTTACAACTATTCACGCCAGAAACTGAACCAGATTGACCACCGGCTGGCGGAAAAAATCAAACCCTACCGGGCGGGTTATCTGGCGGAAGACCGGCGCAAAATAGAAAAAGGTCTTTTCAGCGGCAAATTGATCGGCGTGGTAGCTACCTCGGCACTGGAAGTAGGAATTGACATAGGTGATCTGGAAGCCACGGTTTTAACCGGTTATCCCGGTAGTATTTCAAGTACCTGGCAGCAAGCCGGGCGCAGCGGACGGGCGCGCCAGAAGTCGCTTAGCTTTTTGATAGCCATGGATAACCCTCTTGACCAGTATTTCATGCGCCACCCGGAGGATTTTTTCCAGCGAAACTTTGAAAATGCCTTGATAAATCCGGAAAATCCTTATATCCTGCAGGCCCATCTGGCCTGTGCGGCCTGGGAGATGCCGCTGTCTGAAAGGGACCGGAAATACTTTGGGGACCGGCTCAAGGACGAAATCATCCATATGGCGGCGCAAAACTGGCTGGTTGAGAGAAACGGGAAATGGTACTATCCGCCCGGCATTGCCTATCCTGCCCAGAATATTAGTATTCGGTCCACTTCCGGAAAAAACTTTGCCATTGTTAATACCCAGGACAATCAGTTGCTGGAGACGATTGAAGCTGCGATGGCTTTTTATCAGGTCCATCCGGGCGCCATTTATTTGCATCAGGGAGATAACTATCTGGTTACTCAGTTAAATCTGGAGAGCCGTACTGCCTACGTGGAGAAAGTGGATGTGGACTATTATACCCGCACGGCCGAACTCTCAGACCTGAGGATACTCAAGGAATACGGCCGCCGCAATTGGGGCGCGGTGACGGCCTGCCTGGGTGAGGTGGAAGTCAATTCCAGTGTGGTTGGATTTCGTAAAAAAGCCCAGTTGACCGAAGAAGTAATTGGCGAAGAAGCCCTGGATTTGCCTCCTCAGATTTTCACCACGGTTTCTTTATGGTTCGATCTACCGCCGGAGGGTGTGGCCCGGATTTCACGGGCCGGGCTGGATTTTGCCGGAGGAATTCATGCCGTGGAACATGCTGCTATTTCCATTCTGCCGCTTTTTGCGCTTTGTGACCGCAACGATATCGGGGGTGTTTCAACTCCCTTTCACGCCGATACCGGAAAAGCGCAGATATTCATTTATGATGCCCATCCCGGCGGCATCGGGATTGCGGAAAAAGGGTATGAAATAATCCGCGAATTATGGATCAAGACCTATTTGGCCATTGCCGAGTGTCCCTGTCAGGACGGCTGCCCCAGTTGTATTCAGTCACCCAAATGCGGCAATAATAACCAACCGCTGGATAAGAAGGCGGCAGTGATTTTACTGGAAGAACTGCTGGGCAAATCGCCTCAATCTGGCTAACAGTTTCCTGCGGGTCAGACAAAACGGTGGTGTGGGAAACAAATGGGGTGGGGGTGAAAACTGGTGTTGAACTGGCGACCATGGTGAGTCAGGGCGGCGGGGCGGCAAGTCGTTTGTCCTGCTGGAGGCCTCTTTGGTTGTCCTGCTGGAGGCCCTTTTCGTTGTCATCCTGGAAGCCTCGAATGGCGAGGCTGAAGGATCTGGCCCCTTTTTCGTTGTCATGTTGGAGCGAAGCGAAACATCTGGCGGTGGGGTGGAATCGTCTGCATTCATTCCTCGTAAAGGCCCCTCCCCGCTAGATTCTTCGCCCCGATCAGGAGCAAAGACGCTCTCGGGGCTCCAGAATGACAGGTTGGGGTTTAGGATTCTCTTTTCGTTGTCATCCTGGAAGCCTCGAACGGCGAGGCTGAAGGATAATGGAAGATTCTAACCAGGTAGTCATTCGTTCCGCGAAAATTTTAGCCAGGAGTCAGTTAATAGCGGGATACCAGCCCAGGCGGTTAAAAATCAATGAGCTTTTTGTTTTATGGGTTATAAATGTATTAGACTGTTGGTGTAATTTATTGATGAGGCAGACAGAATGCCGGAACAGGCGATATACAGGACTGAGCGTTATAAACTGACCAAACCCAGGATGCTGAATTTCCTGAAGCATCTGAATGAGAATTCACAGCAGATTGCCTCTCTGTATGTTCCACCCGGCTATGCGCCCAAAACCATTGAAGGCCTGCTCGAAACCTCAATTGAAAAAAGCCGGATCCCCCCTGAAGCTGTGAAAGCGATAAATGAATCTGCCACCGGAGCGGTTATTTTCTGGGGCGATGATCAGCGTTATTTGATCATGCCGCCCTTTCCGATACTGGAAGAAAGCAGCTTACCCGGCTGCAATATTGAGCCGCTGACTCACCTTCTCAACCGGAAATTTTGTCTGGCGCTCATACTGGTCAGGCTGGGGGCTTTTGCGATCGGAGTTTATCTCGGTGAAGAACGGATTTGCTCAAAGGTGGGGACCGGCAATGTGCATGCCAGGCACCGCCAGGGAGGGTCCTCTTCGCACCGCTTTGAGAGGCACCGCGAAAAACAGATGGAAACATTCTTCACGCGGGTCTGCCAGCATGCCCGAGAACAGCTTGAACCTTTCGAAAGACAAGTGGAATGGATGATTTACGGCGGAACGCGGGAAACTTTGCTGGAGTTCCGCAAGCAGTGTCACTATTTGGCACAATTTGACAGCCGTACGCTGGACTTGCTGCTCAACATTCGCGAACCCAAACAGGCCGGCCTGGAAGAAGCCATCCGCGAGGCCTGGTCCTGCCGCATCATCCGGTGGGTGGAAAATTGACATAACCGGTTTTTACCTTTCTTGAGGCTGTGCGTTTCTCGATCAATCCGGAAGAATGAAGCCTGAATCTACGGGCGTCCGGGTTTTAGCCCTCTTTCCCGCCGGTTTCAAATTTCTTCAGGTATTCATCGACCGCCTGAATTTCGAATCCGCCGGCTTTAAGCATGGTGCGGGCGACATAAACATCCTCGATAACGCCGCCGCTGACGCCCAGACCGCCTATCAGTACCCCTTCTTTAATGATCGGGTAGCCGCCTGCGAAAGTTATCCAGCGCTCATGGAAGAAGAGAGGTATCAATTCACCGGATTTATAGATAGGGGTAAAGGCGGCAGTTGGCAATTTCCCAAATACGGCAGTATAGGCTTTGTCCAGAGCAATCTGAGTGCTGCACAGCATAGTGTCATCCATGCGGGCAAAGGCCAGTAGATTGCCGCCTGAATCCGAGATGGCCATAGCCATGGGAACTCCCTGTTTAAGGGATTCTTTCTCCCCGGCCGCCAGCATTTTGCGGGCTATGGCCTGGTTCAGACCTGTCCCGTATCTTAATGCGCCAATCTTCCAGGCTGGGGGTGCTTCTCCCGGTTTCACCATATCAACCCTCCTTTTTCTGGTTGTACTTAATATTTTGGCTGGGAAAATCACTCTTGTCCAAAATAAGTTTTAAGAACAAGGCTAAACCAGGTACGAGGAAAATAAGGTAGGCCTGAAATTCCGAGCGTTCTTTATAAAACTATCATCAACCCCCTGTCCCCCAATCCTGGGGGAATTTTATAACTGGGGCACATCCCCAGACCCTTGCCGGAAGGGGTTCCGGACTTCTTTCATCCGACGATAAAGAATATTTTGGACAGCAGTGTGGGAAAATACTTTATTTTGGGCGGTTAGACGGGGGATTTTGGCGGTTTTGCATAGCCAGAATAATCTTGATACCCGCCGGGTTTACACCGCTTTCCGCCAGTTTATTAATCTCGCCAATCAGTTTGAGATCATGATCGCTGTATAGTCTTTGACGGCTGGCAGTACGAGCCGGTTTACACAGACCGGCCTTCTCGTACCGGCGGATCTTAAAGGCGGCCACACCGGTCATCATGACCGTAACCGCCATGGTGTATTTGGCCGCAACGGAGCTTCTGGGCTGATTAACTGGTTTCATAGGTGTTCATCTCACAAAATGATGGATGCTTATACAACGTATAGCATATTTAACAGTTTCAGTCAATAATATTATAAGAAATAGTTATATAATTTTTTAACTATTGTTAATAAATATAATCAATTTGATTAAATAATTTGATATATGTTGTATTATCCGGTATGTTTTCTGCTATAATACTTCAGGAGGTGAAAAGATGATGGTACAGGAACCAGGACAAAACAGCGGCGTTTATGTGATGCGCGTTGCGGCAATGCTGACCGGAATGCATCCGCAAACCCTGCGTAAATATGAGCGTGCCGGTTTGATTGAACCTACTCGAAACAAGAACCTCAGAATGTATTCGGAAAAAGACATTGCCAGGCTGAAGACCATCAAGCATTTGGTGGAGAAGGTGGGACTGAATATTGCCGGGGTAAAAATTACTTTGGCTATCCTGGATACGGTGGAAGTAATTCGACGGCAACTGGCAACCTGTGATTTGGCGCATGAAAAACGCAAACAATTGCTGCAGGCGCTGGACGATGGTATTGGCTCACTCAGGGTGGTCCTGGGCGGCAGAATGGAGGGTCTGGCGGTAGATGGCGCAGTAGCTGTCTGACAGTTATTCGGAAATCTGAAAAAGCGGCGTGAATATTTACGCCGCTTTTTGTTTTATCAGGTCTTGGCCGGAAATAATTGAGAGCAGAAGGGCGAACGGAAAGTATGGTACAATACCAGCGTTATGGGTTTTCAGTTGGCCCCGGCGTTAATATCAGGAAATGAAAAATGAGAGAATTGGAAGAAGGCAAACAGCTACAACTGGATTTTACCAAAACGGCCCGTGCCGCGGCCAAATGCCCGGATGTCATTCCCTGCGCAGTTCAGAATGCCGATACGGGGGAAGTCATTCTGGTGGCCTATGTTAATGAAAAGGCCTTAAAGGCTTCAATCGCAAGCCGTACGGCGGTATTCTGGTCAACCTCACGCAATGAATTATGGGAAAAAGGCAAGACTTCAGGTGAGGTATTTGATTTAGTGGATATTTTTGTCAACTGCGAACAAAACTCACTGCTGTTCACAGTCCGTCCCCGGCGAGGGGGGATCTGTCATACACAAAACCGCCAGGGGAAGGCCCGTAACTGCTTTTACCGCAAACTGAACCTTGATACACTGGAGCTTGAGAATCTGGATCCCTAGCCGAGCCTGAAAGCCTGAGGTAAAAAGAAAGCGCTCCGGGACGAACCGGAGCGCTTTTTGTATGTTATTCAGCTAATTATTATTTTTTATAGATGCCGTATTCCTTGACAGCTGCAAGCATGGCTCTCAAGTTTTCCAGTTTTGGATTTTCAGCAGTGGCCCCGGCGGCCAGGGTATAACCACCACCGGCAGCGCAATCTTCAATCAGTTTTTTACAGTAGGCCTTCACATCTGCGGCTGAACCGGTGACAGTCAGGGAAGTGGGGATGTTGCCGGAAATGCCGCAGTTTTTGCCCAGTACGTTCTTGGCTTTGGCCATATCGGAACGGTCAAACAGCCAGGTTACGGTGCCCTTGGCGAATTCGTTGCACGATTCCAGACGGGTATTGAAGGAACCTTCGGCGAAGAGGTTCTGGATTAACCCTTCTTTGATAAAAGCGTTCATGACCTTTTTCAATGACGGCCAGTAGAAAGTGTCGAATTGTTTCTGCGACATCCAACCGTCAGCGCCCTTATGCAAGGGATAGGTAATAACTGCCAGGTTGGGAGCCATGGGGCTTTTCAGGATAGAATCAATGGTCAGATCGGCTAATTTATCGCAAGCTTCCAGGACTTTATCCGGCCGGCGGTACATATCCTTCATTATGGGGGCAGTGCCTCTCAAAGTATCGCCCAGCGAATCAAACGGGGCTTTTGCCATGGCCATGGGCGTACCGGGGTAGCCCTGGACCACTCCGGAACCCATAACGGGGCCCAGAATGGACATCATTCTCTGGTATTCGCGGCCTACTTCAACCAGCTTCAGGAGCATCTCTTGCACTCTCGGGTCTGCGAAGACACCCAATTGTCCGAGCGAAACCACTTCAATCATATTGGTCATATTGGAAAAGGCTCTCAGCGGCTCAAGTCCACCGAAGATGCGCGGGAGGTATTTGCGCATCCAGAAATCGGAGGGATCGCGGATTAAATCGTCATACTCTTCCACTTTCATGTATTCGCCTTCAACAAATTGAACGCCGCCGGCATCCATCGGCAGCCCGTGCCCCGGCCAGGCATACAACTTGTAATCCAGCATATCCATTACTCGGCCCGGCGTGGAGAAAGGGCTGGCCCAGTATTCCAGTTCCTCAGAGTACTGCTCATTGAATTTTTTACAGGCGGCGACAGCCTGTTCGTAATCATACATAGCGGTACGCGTGTTCACACCGTACAGATTGAAGGGCAGGTTGCCTACCGGCAGGGCAACGGGCACCCGGTCATATTCTTCCACATTATAATAGGCAATGGTCCTTTTTAAGCGGGTTAAATACTTTTGTTTGGCTTCCGGGCTGACAAATCGGATGTGATCAATATTCAGTAGTTTGTCCAGCCTCCATTTGCGCTTTTCAGCCGGAGTCATTTCGGCCCAGTTAGCGGGATAGCCCGGAACTGGCCCGCTTGAAGAATTGAGCATCATATAATTATTCCTCCCTATCTTAATTATTTAGTCCGCATTTATGGATTAAACTGTATTGAGGCCATAATATCACCAATGATGAACAGGTTCAAGCCGTCAACGTTTACGATGTTCACCTCGAATTGTTAATGGTCAGTATTTGGCAAAATAAGTCAAAATGAGCTTTTTTCCCTGTCACTAATCCGCACTCAGGCTGAAAAAACTCTTGGACATAGTTGTCACGTTGTGTTTTAATGAAATTACTCAGAAATTATCTCACAGCTAAGAGGGTAGGAATATGGATATAGGTTCAATAGTCATCTTTATAGTCGTTATATTTGCGCTTTTCTGGCTGGTTATGCGTCTCAGAGGCAATGTCCGCAATCCACCCAAACTGCAGATGTCCATGGAAATGATATCCGCCCTGAACGATGATCTAAAGTTCATACAACGTAAACTGAATGATCCGGCCGATTTAAGAATGTTCAAAATCGCCAACTGGAAGAGCTACCAGAATCATCTCGAACATATTGATAAGGAATATGTTGATGCAGTCAAAAGCTGTTTCACACAAATGGCTGAATATAATGAAAAAATAAAGCAAAAGAAAATCGATCCGGGCAGTGAAACGCCGCGGATAGACCTGGAAGAATTGAAAAAGTTAATCCTGAAAGCCCGGGCCGGCCTGGCGAAATGGATACAGGAAAACGTTCACCGTGAAGCTACCCGCGGCCTTTTTAGCTGGAGGCACTGAAAGGTATATCTTGTGAGATACTACTATGTTCCTGTATAATATCATTAATTAAAGGCTAACAATTAATTATTAAAAAAATACAATATTTTCAACAAGGAGGGAGAGGGATGGCAAAAGTAATCAGGACAATTCCAGAGCCCAATAAAACAGTCGATGTAGTTAGAGAATGCGATGTAGTGGTGGTGGGTGGAGGCCCCGGGGGTATCGGTGCCGCAGTTTCAGCCGCCCGCAATGGCGCCAAAACTGTCTTAATCGAAAGGTACGGACATCTGGGGGGGATGGGGACTGGTGGTCTGGTGACCATTATTCCCTGTCTGACGGATTTTTCCGGCGTGATGCAAATCGGCGGTATCAATCAGGAATGGATTGAAAGATTAGAGCCCAGAGAGGCAGTGACTTATCCGCCCAAAGAAATGTGGGGTTCTACGGATAAAAGATTGACTGCTTACTGGAACGACCGCTCATTTTTTACAGTGCGTGAAGGCACCGTGGTTTACGCGGCTTTGATTGATGCTGAAATATCCAAGTGCATATTAAACGATATGGTCAACGAAGCCGGCGTCAAAACTTATTTGCATGCCTGGGGCACTATGCCAATT
>DATIKD010000029.1:0-6986 GCA_035477965.1 Dehalococcoidales bacterium
ATTTTAAAAGACATCTGGTTAATATTCGGCGCAACGGCGTGGCCATGGATGACGAAGAAGGTTATGTTGGTGTGCGCGGCATTGCGGCACCTTTTAGAAACGAGAATGGAGATGTCGCCGGTGCGGTGACTATCCTGGGCCCCAGCGTCCGTCTGACCCGCGATAGAGATCGAGAAAATATCCCTCTGGTGAAAAACTGTGCCCTCAAAATCTCCAGGGCTCTAGGATATAAAAGCCAGACCGGAAAACCGCCCTCGCAGTGAGAATCCAGTTCTAAACGCGATGTCAGTTCGTTATTTTGGAATCAAATGAATAACCAGCTAATCTCAACCACGAACCTGTATCCAAAGGTTTTTATCCTCAAAAGCGGCGGCTCACCGCCCCTTCGCAGCAATTTGACCAGTCTCATCCATTTTAGCGGTGTCTTCGATCAGCCGCTTATCAGGAATAATTTTATTAATAGAACCATTCCCATGAAGATGGGTTTCACTTATCATGTTCAGTTGCTCTGTGAATAATTCCAGGTTTATTGAATAATATATCCGGAAATCAAATCAGGAGGAATTCCCTTCCACCATGTCTTTCTGCTTTCCGTCACCCTGAAATAACGGTATGCGCTTATTCATTTCCGGCATTATCTTTCAGGAAGTTGTTCAGGCTGTCGGTATGTCATCCAAGGAAATGACCGGGGCGTTTAGAAGTGTCGTGATGGGTTTTTGGATCTCCGGTTCCAGGCGTTCAATCAAAGTTGTCATCGTAAAAATACTCCTTTCAGGCAATTCCTGTATAGAATCAGTCAGGCTAAGTTACGACCTGCACCTTGCCCGGTGACAACCTGAGTTTACAGGGTTAAGAAGATGTAACCGGTCTGATTCCCGTTTGTAACCGTCTCCAGTCTAGATTGTACCTCTCAGACGCGGATCAAGCGCATCCCGCAAACCGTCTCCCACCATATTGAAAGCAAAGACCACCAGCATGATGGCTAATCCCGGGATAAATGAGAGCAGCGGATTAGTTATCATATATCTAAAGCCATCATTAACCATGGCGCCCCAGGAGGGAGTAGGAGGAGTGATACCGATGCCCAGGTAGCTGAGCCCGGCCTCAGCCAGGATAGCTGAACCAATTTGCATGGTCACCAGGACGATAAGCGGAGGAAAAGAGTTTGGCAGAATATTGCGCATCATGATACGCCATTCACTACTGCCGATTGATTTTCCGGCCAGGACATAATCACTTTCTTTGAGTGACATGACCAGACCGCACATCAAACGAGCATATGCAGGGATCATAGCCACCCCAAGGGCAATCATTACATTTTGTAACCCCCCTCCCAATAACCCGGCAATTAACAAGGCCAGTAATATCATTGGAAAGGACATCAGTGTATCCACGACTCGCATGATAATTGCATTTACCCATGAGCCGTAAAATCCGGCCATAAGTCCGGCAACCATTCCTATCAAAGCCGCAATACCCAGCGCTACCACACCTACCATCAAGGACATACGAGCGCCATAGATTAAACGGCTAAGGGTGTCTCTACCCATAAAATCCGTGCCCAGTAAATGTTCAGAGGAAGGTTTTGCCAGAGTATTTTTCAAATTTTGGGTATTCGGGTTATAAGGTGCTATCAAAGGCCCGAAAATAGCCGTCAATACAAATATCACCAACAATACCATTCCAAAAACTACCAATCCCCGGCTGAAAAAGACCCTGATAAACCTTCTCCATTCTTGTACGCGAGGGGCTGGTTGTTCATTAATTTCCGGCGTATTTTTGACTTGCGACATAATAATCTCCCGTTTTTAGAGTTTAATGCCCCTATTTAGTTGCTATAGTCTGTTCTCCATTTAGTTGTATCTTACCCTCGGATCCAACCAGCCATATGACAGATCAACTACAAGATTAGAAGTCACAATTACTATAGTCATTATCAGGGTAATTCCCTGGACATAGGTATAGTCATGCTGGAAAAGGGAATCAATCGCCAGTCTGCCCATTCCGGGGATATTGAAAACTTGTTCAATCAAAACTGAGCCGCCCACTATTCCGGATATCCCCATACCAGCCAGTGTCACAATGGGAATCAAGCTGTTCTTCAGAGCGTGTCGCCCGATAACTGCTCTCTCTCTCAAACCTTTTGACCAGGCGGTACGGATATAGTCCTGCCTTAATATTTCAAGCATGCTGGAACGCGCCTGACGTGCGTTAGCAGCGATAGGGAAAATAGCCAAACAAAAAACCGGCATTATCAGCCTTTTAGTGCTTAACCAAAAATCGACGAAGGGCGAAGTATATCCCATTACTGGTAACCAGTTTAAATAAATGGCAAATAACCAGATTAACATAATTCCCAACCAAAATGTAGGAACTGTGATTCCGATATTAGCCATAGTTGTCACCAGAGTATCCAACCACGTCCCCCGACGGATGGCACTGATAATACCCAGCGGAATTCCTATCATGGTTCCTACGATAAAAGCCACGATGCCAAGATGGGCGGTTACCGGAATTCTTTTAGCCAGATCATCAACTACCGGACTTTTGGTCATTATCGATCTGCCGAGATCGCCGCGCAATACATTTCCGATCCATTCAAAATATTGAACCGCCATCGGTCTATCCAAACCAGCCTCTTGTCGAAGCTTATCCAATTCTTCGGCAGTCATATTCTGAAGCTGGTTAGGGTTAAGCAGCATGTAAATCGGATCACCGGGTAAAAGCCGCATCCCAACAAAAACCAAAATCGTCACCAAAATCACTACAATAACGGACTGTATCAATCGGCGAACAATATAGGTTAACATAAGTCCCTCCAGTGATCCGGCTTTGAATCTTTGATTCCAGGTTTCTTGTTACCTGCACGCACTTTATAACAAGTCTACACAAACGTTACCCGATCTTTCATTAGGATTTGTTTGCGTTAGCTGTTATATTCAAGTTTTCAACACTGTGTCAAAATCTAAAATGTCTCGTTTCGACAAGTTCATTTTAGTTTCACAAATCTGCACGGTTATCTGAATTAGAGGTTTCCAGATTGCCTTCGTGTGTCTGCTTTTTCACGGTCAACTATGATTCACTCTGGTAATATCAGACGAACATTTATAAATGTAACACAGGAAAAGGGGGACGGATAATCCTGTCCCCCTTTTCCTTTTGGCGTAGTTTATTTGTCTATCCAGACGTTTTCGGGCGACCAAACAGAAAAGTCAACAAATTCGAATATACCAGAACCTTTAATATTTTTGGCTAAAATGTATCCCATAGCGTTCGAATAAATAGGTATGAATGTTGCATTTTCATAAACCATCTTAAGGATTTCATCACTCATTGCCTTAGCTTTGACAGGATCAATCTCCCTCAAGGCAGGTTCGATTTTAGCTACAATTTCATCCGGAATTTTGGAGCTTACAGAAAAAATGCCTACAGGAGGGAAGTATGCCCGCAGCCAGGCAGGGAAATTGGTGCCGACTGCAAAACCAGTATCCAGCATGCCGGACCAACCCCTCATGTTGTAATCCCAGAATTTAGCGTTATCGACAGATTCTAACGTAACTCTTATGCCAACAGCTTTCAAGTATTCTTGAATTGCCAGTGCTTTAGGGGCAGCTCCGACGGTGATCATTTTTGCCTGGAAACCATTCGGAAAGCCGGCTTCAGCTAACAAAGCTTTGGCTTTAGCTGGGTCATAATCTCGCGAAGGCAGGTTACGGTTATGAGATGGATTATTGGGGGGAGGCATTTGGTTATTCTTGACCAGGAAACCAAAGCCCAGGGCATCCACCATGTCTTGCTTGTTCAAAGCATGTTCAATAGCCATGCGAACTCTAACATCTGAATATTGCGAGTCGGCATTTTTGGTATCGAATATAATGAAATCCGTACCGCCAAAGGATGACAATACAGTAAACCCTAAAGCTTTCATGTCAGCCAGGATTTTTCCTTGTTGTAAAGCGAGAATATCCCCATCTCCGGCTTGCATAGTAGCCTGTTGGGTCAGGGCTTCTTTAACTGTAATCATATGAATTTCATCTACATAAGGTTTGCCAGGCTGCCAGTAATCAGGATTTTTGACAAATTTCAAAGAGACATCTTTTTCAAAACTCTTGAATTTGAAGGGACCGGTCCCAATGGGGTTCTCCTTCATCCAGGCTTCGCCTCTAGCTTTGTAAGCGGTCGGAGAAAAGAAGCACATATTAATACCCGCAACAGTGCCCCAGAAATCATTCTGGTAATGTTTCAAGTACAAACGAACGGTATAATCATCAATGATTTCCCAACGGTCCCATGTTACCGTGTTGCTTTCTTTGGTAGAGATGATCAGGTCACCTTCCATTTTTACTGCTTCGGAGGTGAAATTAGTTCCGTCGTGGAATTTAACTCCCTTTCTTAAAGTAAAGGTTACGTAAGTATTCTGCGGACCCCATTCCCATGATGTAGCCAGCCATGGTCCAGGTTTGCCATCAGCCTGCATTTTGATTAATGGCTCAAATATCGTCCATTGAGTCCACATCCTCTGGACGTTAGAACGATCGTTGGGCCAACCAGGTGTCGAGGTTGGTGAGTAAGGATAGACATACCTTAGAATTCCGCCCTTTTTAATGGCCGGAGTGGTGGCCACCGGGGTAGTGGGCGTAGTCACCGGTTGAGTCGGGGTTACCGCCGGAGTAGTGGGCGCAGGGGTTGGGGTAGGGGTTGCTTGAGCGCAGGCAGTGAATGCCATTGCTATTACCAGGATAATTGCCAGGATTACAACAAGCTTCTTCATGATACCTCCTCCTAATATTTTTGGTTATCTCCAGTAACAATCGTTAATATTACATCCTATTAGCTGGAAAGAACGCCTGGGCGCTTGCGGGATTCGGTCGAGCCTCTTTCAAGAATTTGTACTCGGAGTAAAAATAAACAGTCTATTTTTGAAATTTCAATTCACAATTAGCCCTTATTATTTTCACTAATATACATTAAGTGTAAAGGAATGTCAATAAAATCTGTCGTCAATGCTTACCCTCCAGGGCAAATCAAAAAGTTTGGGGGGGTGAGGCCAAACCAAAATTGTCTTAAACGATATTGCCGTCCCCAAAAGTTACCCAAAAGTCCTTTACATCTGCTGCTCTAAATGCTACACTCTATATATTCCAATTCTTGATAACTGTTTCATTTTCAGGAATAACTATGAAAACCGTCAACAAGACTCTCAACCTGTTGGAATTGTTCCTTAACGGTAAGAACGAGTTGTCTCTGGATGAACTCTCCCGCCAGGCAGCTATCAATAAATCTACCACTCGCCGGATCGTCAAATCTCTGGTGGATCGCGAATTCCTCAGACAACCCCACAAGAGAGGAGCCTATTCCCTGGGTACCAAGTTCCTGGAATTCAATCAGGTTATCCGCAAGCATATCCCCATCGTGGAAATCGCCAGCCCCTTTCTGAACCAACTGGGAGAGCAGATTGATGAGACGGTGGCACTGGCCATCTGGAACGGAAGGCGCTCCATTATCAGCCACTGGATTTACCCCAACCATCCTCTGAAAGTCAGTGTTTATGATGGTGTAATGACAGGGTTGCATCAGACCAGCCTGGGCAAGGCCATTCTGGCCGAACTGCCAGAGGAAATTGTGGACTCTTACCTGGGCAAAAACCAGGAACTGGAACGTTTTACCCCTCATACCCTGACCAACATTGATGATTTTAAAAGACATCTGGTTAATATTCGGCGCAACGGCGTGGCCATGGATGACGAAGAAGGTTATGTTGGTGTGCGCGGCATTGCGGCACCTTTTAGAAACGAGAATGGAGATGTCGCCGGTGCGGTAACTATCCTGGGCCCCAGCGTCCGTCTGACCCGCGATAGAGATCGAGAAAATATCCCTCTGGTGAAAAACTGTGCCCTCAAAATTTCCAGGGCTCTGGGATTTAAAAGCCAGACCGGAAAACCGCCCTCGCAGTGAGAATCCAGTTCTAAACGCGATGTCAGGTCGTTATTTTGGAATCAAATGAATAACCAGCTAATCTCGACCACGAACCTCTATCCAAAGGTTTTTATCCTCAAAAGCGGCGGCTCATCGCCCCTTCGCAGCAACTTGACCTTTCTCAACTATTTTTACGGCGTCTTCGGTCAGTCGCTTATCAGGAATAATTTTATTAATAGAACCATTCCCATGAAGATGGGTTTCACTTATCATGTTTAGTTGCTCTGTGAATAATTCCAGATTTATTGAATAAATATCCGGATATCAAATCAGGAGGGTAGCCATGGGAGATATGTTGAAAGGCCAGGTGGCTGTAGTTACCGGTGCCGGAAACGGCCTCGGCCGGGCCGAAGCCATTGGTTTTGCCGCTGAAGGAGCCAGTGTTATTGTAAATGATATTGGCACTTCGTTCGATGGAAAAGGCAGTTCCAGCTCTCCCGCCGATAAAGTGGTTCGGGAAATCAGAAACGCCGGCGGAACAGCGATAGCCAGTTATGCCAGCGTGGCGGTTGAATCTGAAGCTGAACTAATTATTCAAGCCGCACTGAATAATTTTGGCCGCCTGGATATTCTGGTAAACAATGCCGGCATAATCCGCAACCAGCCGGTCTACGATATTAACTCCCAGGACTGGGATGCCGTGGTTAAAACGCACCTCTATGGCACTTTCTACTGCACCCGGGCAGCTTCCAGAATCATGAAACAACAGCACTACGGCAGGATTATCAATACTTCTTCGCACATCGGCCTGGGTTTTGCCGGCCAGTCCACTTATTCGGCCGTCAAGGAAGGAATTGTCGGTTTTTCCCGTTCCGTCGCCAGAGATTTGGGACGTTTCGGCGCAACCTGCAACGTAATTCGCCCCATCGCGGCCTGGAGAGGCGCTCAAGATAAAAATGAATATATGGAATCGCACCGTCCGGAAGATGTTGCCGCACTGGTAGTCTATCTGGCCAGCAGAGAAGCAGATAATGTTAACGGCTGCATATTTGAAGTCTGGAAAGGTCACG
>DATIKD010000030.1:0-1866 GCA_035477965.1 Dehalococcoidales bacterium
AGTGTCAGGCGTTTCCGACTGAACTGGAGAAGAGGTTTTCTTAATTACTCTAATGAAGATTGCATTGAAAAAACGGCTTTGCCGCCCCGCCGCCGGATCCTTCAGCCTCGCCATTCGAGGCTTCCAGGATGACAATGAAAAGAGCTTTCAGGCTGTCCAGCATCTGATCGAAGGAGGTGACAAAAGTTTGCAGTACAAGGCCTGGCCTTTTAGGCCAGGCCTTGCAGGGGTGTCCCGACATATTCTCCAAATTGTCAGACTGTTTTTAAACCAAGACCGCGTGCGCTTCTTCTCCTCAGCGCCAGATAGGCTCCCAGTCCGGCCAGACCCAAACCCAGCAGTATGCCGGCCGCCAGTTCAGGAAGAGGATAACCGGGATCGGAAGAAGGCGACTTAAGATATGAATTACCCTCAGTGATTATGCGGCTGCCATCGGCCGTAAATATTTTCAAGGCCAGATAGTTGCCTTGAGGGACTGTCCCTCCGGTGTTAATGGTAAAGGTAATAATATTGCCATTTTGACTTCCCATTGCCGGCACAGTATTGAAAGGATTAAAAGTAGTGCCATCCGATTCTCCAATTTGGGCCTGGCATTCACTATCCCAGTCTTCAGTTACCAGGTGGATAAGCCAGTCACCAGCCGGGAAGGTCACATCGGTTTGCGCGGCCTGGTCGCTCAGCCAGATATGCTCCAGGCCCTCGGCAATGCCAAACTCCACAAACCCGGATTGAGCACCGTTCTTCTTCATGATCAGATTGGAATTGAGATTCCAGCGCTGGGAGCCGTCGGGCATAAAAACTCCCAGAGCCCAGGAGACAAGATTACACTGGTCGTAATCATTATGACCCACCGCCACCACCGTGCCGTCCGCCTTGAGCCCAACGGTATGCCCGTATCCGGCTGCCACCTGGATGATATCAGTCCAGCTGCCTACATTGCACTGGCCGCTCCTGTTATTACCCACTGCCACCACCGTGCCGTCCGCCTTCAGTCCGACGGTATGATACGCTCCGGCCGCCACCTGGATGATACCAGTCCAGCCGTCTACATTGCACTGATCGTAATCATTATCACCCACCGCCACCACTGTGCCGTCCGCCTTCAGTCCGACGGTATGGCCGTAGCCGGCCGCCACCATAGGGGTGGTTGAAAAGGCCTGGGCCGGCACGGCCGCACCCATCAGCGTTATCAACAGGGCCAGCAGGATAAGAACCGGTAAAGATTTTCTGAGCACATTACACACGATAACTCCCTCCTTTTAAACCTGGTAATATCGCGTCATATTTGTTTTAAAACCGATTATTTCACTTCAAGGTGGGACACCCCTGCAAGGCCAGGCCTTGCAGGGGTGTCCCGACATATTCTCTAATTTGTCAGACTGTTTCAGACTGTTTTTAAACCAAGACCGCGTGCGCTTTTTCTTCTCCTCAGCGCCAGATAGGCTCCCAGTACGGCAATGTAGTATGCTCGGACCAACCCGGCAAAAAGGCCACTTTCAGGCCAACCTCAATGGTCTTCCTGAAGGGCTTCTTTTTCATCTCATCCTCTTCAAGGGGCGAGCTTAATTGACCAAAGGCCGTTTGAGCAGGCAAGCCAAAAATCTGTTGTTTTAAAGTTTTCAAATTTTATCATAACTTATTGAAAAAGTATGTCCTCTTTTTGTGTAACTATATTTAGAGGTTGTGTAACTTTATTAGGAAGGATGATGACACAGATAATGTAGTTTATTGTAAACGAAAGGTTGATACGAACATCATACATGATGATTATTCGTTAAAATTCCCGTCATGCGCAACCATTCTTAAAAGACAGATTCAGAGTGTCAGGCGTTTCCGACTGAACTGGAGAAGAGGTTTTCTTAATTA
>DATIKD010000031.1:0-7722 GCA_035477965.1 Dehalococcoidales bacterium
GCGGGCAGTCTTCTATATTCAAGGATATCTCCGGTACAGCTCATCCAGCCGTCCATTTCCTCGTAAACAGGCTCACATTTTTCCAGGTCTTCAACCCGGGCTGGGAATTCATGCACAGTTCGGCCTTCCAGCCGGTAGGCAGTGCAGATCTTAATTTTCGGGAAGCTGTCCAGCACATCCAGGCGGGTCAATGAGATTCCGGTAAAGCCGTTGATACGGCTGCTGAAAGCGGCAGCCACACCGTCAAACCAGCCACAGCGGCGCGGCCGGCCGGTGGTGGTACCGAATTCATGGGCTATCTTGCGTATTTTTTCTCCGGTCTGATCTTTAAGTTCAGTCGGCATGGGACCGCCGCCCACCCTGGTACAATAAGCCTTGTAAACGGCCAGGATATGCTTAATATAAACAGGACTGATGCCGGCACCGGTGCAGGCCCCGCCGGCGGTAGGTGATGAGGAGGTATTATAGGGATAAGTACCAAAATCCGGGTCGAGCAAGGCTCCCTGCGCTCCCTCCGCCAAAACCAATTCTTTATTTTTCAACGAATTGTCAATCATAGAAGTGGTTTCTCGTATGTGGGGTTTCAGCCGTTCGGCATAAGCGCAATAAGTTTGATAAACTTCTTCCAGAGCTAAAGGCTCTGCTCCGTAAGCTCCGGTGATAATCCGGTTTTTTCGCTCCAGTACCAGGCTCAATCGCTGGTAAAAAGTGTCTTTGTTCAACAGGTCGCCGGTCCGGATCCCCAGGCGGGCAGTTTTATCGGTGAAAGCCGGTCCCACCCCTTTACGGGTGGTGCCCACCGCTTTAGCGCCCAGAGCTTCTTCCTCCAGACCATCCAGCAAAATATGGTAAGGCATGATCAGGTGCGCACGGTCGCTGATAAACAGCCGGCTGATATCCACGCCCCTTTTCTGCAATTCATCCATTTCCCGCAAAAGTACTTTCGGGTTAATGACTACTCCATTAGTGATCAGGCAGGTGGTATGGGGGTAGAAAATACCGGAGGGGATCAGGTGCAACTTAAACTCACCCAGATGATTGATTACGGTATGTCCGGCATTATCACCGCCTGAATATCGCACCACCAGTTTGGCGCGTTGGGCCAGCATATCAATGATTTTACCTTTGCCTTCATCTCCCCATTGGGCTCCCACTACTGCGATTGCGACCATGTTTGTTTCACCCCACAGTATTTTTAGTTCGAAAGGGACAGTTTGGATGTTAGATGGTCTTTAAGATTAACACCTGTCTGCCGGAAAAGAGATAACCTTAACCGGCTTGTCCCTTTCTGGATTGTTTGTAAACATGAACAAGCCTCTGCACCACGGTAACCGTGCTGAGCAGGGAAATCAGTGCCATTGCTCCCACCATGAAATAGTGGCTGATGACGCTCAATATTAAACCTGACCCCAGAACTACCACTCTTTCCGGCCGGGTTGAAATACCAACCTGGCAGTCCAGATTAGCGGCCTCAGCCCGTGAGCGAATATAGCTTACCATGAAAGAGGCTGTAATTGCCAGTCCGGCCAAAAGGGCTATCCAGGGGTCAAAAACTGCCGGACGGAAAAGATAATACGCCATCACGCCCAGCAGCATGGCGGCTTCCGAAATACGGTCCAGGGTGGAATCCAGAATGCCGCCGAAACGGGTAACCCGGTTAGTGCCCCGAGCCAGGGCGCCGTCCAGGAAATCGAAGCTGGCGGAAAACAGCATGAGGCAGCCTCCTGCCAGCGGATATCCCAGCGCCACCAGTACAGCGGCCGCCACAACCAACAGAAACCCTGCCCAGGTAATCATGTTGGGAGTGACAGGAGTCCTGGCCAGAAATTTGACCAGCGGCTGTGATACGCGGCTGGCCAGGGTTTTGCGGAAAGCCTGGGCGGCAGGCGTTGTTTCAGAGCCTGTTTGTTTTGAGATTTCAGACCTCCTGTAAAGGGCACGGACTAATATCCGCTGGATGAAAAAGCGGACGGTTCCAATTTTCCAGTCATCGGGAATTGTTAGACAAAAGTCCTGGAATGTTTATTTTTAATTGTCTGGCGGTAAAAATCAAGCACTCTGGCGGCTATCTGATCCCAGCCGTAATTCTGGGCTTTAATTCTTCCCCGTTCTCCCAATGTATTACCCATATCCGGGTTATTCAGTATCCGGGCAATGGCCTGAGCCAGCGGGACTTCCTGTTTGGGGGGTACCAGTATTCCCTCCAACCCGTTGGTTATCACACTGGCATAACCGGAAATATTAGAAGCTACTACCGGCTTACCCGTGGCCATAGCTTCCAGCAAGACGATGCCAAAACTCTCGCGACCGGTGGCCGGAGCGCAATAAATGGTTGCGCTACTGTAATAACGCGGCTTTACAACATCACTCACATTGCGGCCGTTAACAAAAATAACATCTTCCAGCCTGGCATCTGCGGCTTGCTTTTCATATTTTTCACGCAAACGGCCGGCCGGGCTGACGATTATCAACCGGCATTGCGGGTTATCCGGTTTAAGTATAGCATAAGCTTTAAGCAAATATTCCAGTCCTTTGCGCTTTTCCGCCCTTCCCAAAAACAAAAGATTAACCTTGCCGTCCATGTACTCCGGTAGAGGCGGAACCTGGGGAGTATAATGGTCCAGTTCAATCCCGTTGGGGATGATGTGAAAGCTGGCAGGGTAATGCTTACTTATGAAATCAGCAGCCGGTTTAGACACTGCGATGCGCCCGTCCAGATGGCTAAACCATTTTTTAAACAGACCGCTCATCATTAAAGGCTTGGCCCAGCGGTAGCTCGGGCGGGCTTCCGCGGCGTGAAAGGTACCGATGTTGCAGGACCTTGACAGGCGTAAAACGGTAGTACAAAGTGTGGGCGCCAGAGGTTCATGCAGGTGTACAATGTCAAATTTTTCGTTTTCCAGCACGTCTCTGACTTTATTGGCCAATGTAAACGAAATAGTGATGCGGGCAATGGAGCCGCTGGTAGGGACAGGACGGGGTTTCCCGATGGCCACAAAACGACCGTTATAACCGGTAATCGGACTGGATGCCGGAGCAATTATCTTGACATCATGTCCCATCCGGGTGAAGTGATATTCCAGGCTGGCGATATGCCTGCCCACCCCACCCGGGTAGGAGAAATCATAAGGTGAAACCAGCGCGATTTTCATCCGCCCTGCCTTAAAGATAATTACTTTTTCTTTCTGGCGACAGGTGTTTTTACTGTTTTTTCGGTGACGGCGGCGGTTTTCGGTTTTTCGGCTTCGGCGGTTAAGGCATGGGTCTTAATAAACTCTTCGGTTTTCTTGTGCGCTTCTTCATCCGAATACTGAATCATGGGAGTTTTCATAAAGTAGGATGAAGGAGCGGTCAATGCTCCCGCCAGGCCGTTGTTCAGAGCCAGCTTGATACACCGAATGGCATCAATAACAACCCCGGCTGAGTTCGGGCTGTCCCACACTTCCAGCTTGGTTTCAACCAGCAACGGCACATCTCCGAAAGTGCGTCCTTCCATCCGGATATGGCAGTATTTGCGGTCCAGTAAAAACGGGACGTAATCACTGGGGCCGACATGGATATCATCCGGATCCATTTTATAGGGAAGCTGTGAGGTAACTGAACCGGTTTTGGAGATTTTCTTGGACTCCAGCCTTTCTCTTTCCAGCATATTGAGGAAATCGGTGTTTCCACCAAAATTGAGTTGATAGGTTTTTTCCAGCTTGACTCCGCGGTCCACGAACAGTTTAGTCAAAACGCGGTGAACAATTGTGGCTCCGACCTGAGATTTGATATCGTCACCGATGATGGGCAAACCTCTATCGGCAAACCGGTCAGACCAGTCCTGGCGGCTGCCGATGAACACCGGAATGCAGTTAATCATCCCGCAGCCGGCCTGCAACACCTGTTCGACATACCATTTAGTGGCTGATTCACTACCCACGGGCAGGTAGTTAATAACCACATCGGTCTTGGTGGATTTGAGCAGTTTCACAATATCCGCAGTTTGACCGGGGGCCTTTTCGATGACTTGAGAAAGATATTTCCCCAGGCCGTCATGCGTCATGCCGCGGGCCACTTTGACTCCGGATAATGGGACATCACAAAATTTGTAAGTATTATTGGGTTTAGCATAAATAGCTTCCGAAAGGTCTTTGCCTACTTTATTCTTATCGATATCAATGGCGGCTACGAATTCAATATCGCTGATATGATAACCGCCCAAATTGACATGCATCAAGCCCGGTATTTCGTCGCCTTCTTTAGCATTCCGGTAGTAATATACTCCTTGCACCAGAGACGATGCGCAATTGCCTACGCCGATAATCGCAACATTAATTTTACCCAAAAAAGATGCCTCCTTTAATTGAGAGCAGATTTTGCTCAACCCTTCTGGCCTTTAAAAATTATAACTTAACCAGTATACTTCGTCTACCTTTATCCTGAATTACAATTAATCACTATCTTCTTCGATAATAAAGACCTCCTCTATGGTGGAATCGAGAACTTCGGCTACTTTGTGGGCAAGTATCAGTGAGGGATTATACCTGCCCTTCTCAAGGTAAAGCATAGTCTGGCGGGTCACCCCCACTTTTTCTGCCAGTTCATCCTGCGTCAGATTATGGCGCGCTCTCAATTCCTTTATTTTAGTTCTTATTTTCATTTTTTTAACTCAATGATCCGGATTATATAAGATAAGATTTAACCATATTTTAGAATAGGCAAGATCCTGCAATATCCTGTTAAATAACTCTACAGAATGCTCCGGCGATGATAAATTACCAGCGATACCAGATATACCAGAAGACTGAAAACCAGGATTATAGCCAGCCCGGAACGGCTGATTTGAGGATAAAGGATCAGATTAATGACAGAGCTTGAATATACGGCGGCCAGAGCATTACGGGCGCTTTTGGAATTTACGGTGTTCATACGTTCATCGAAGTGCAGTCTGGTTTTTATTTTTTCAAACGGTAACAGGCGAAAGATGAAAAACAAATATATAACAAAAACCAGGACCGGGATCAGAAACAAAACTATCTGCAGGATACGATTGTCTGGATCCGGACTATAGATGATGCGGGCAGCGACTAAAGCTAATAATGCCCCACCCAGGATGATTGTGACTAATGCAACCCAGTCAAAGCCCTTGAGGGAATGGCGGCGCCAGAGGAAAATGATGAATATGGCTAACAGGATGATGTTGGGCAAAAAAACTACCACATCATTATTCATGCATTTACTCCCGTTAGGTAATATCTATTTGACAATAGGTTATATGCATCTAACTAATTGTAATATTTATATAACATTTGGAATACAATTGTCAAGAAATTGTTGCAAAGTCTTGGATTCCGGCCTCGAAAAAAAGTGCAGCAGACAGACACGGGTATTTTCACCCCCATTTTCTGGGTTAAACTACCTAACGCATTACTGTGACTAAAGTATGAGTTATTCTGACTAAAAGACTATTGTTGCTGCTCTGGGGCTGGGTTAAGATAAATCTAGATTGGAATAGATGGGTTCTGTACCTGTATGTTGGTTATGGCTGAAGCGCGCATCAATTTGAAAAAACAATTTCCCCAGCCGGAAGCAGTGAATCTGATTCCGGAGGAACTGGCGCGCAAATACACCGCCATCCCGTTGGCCCTGAAAGGCAATACCCTTACTGTAGTCATTGCCAATCCTTCGGATATCTTTGCCCTGGAGGCGCTGGCCAATCACTGCCACAAGCGGATTGACGCTCAAGCGGCAACCCCGGCTGAGATTCTGGAAGCCATTGATTTCAACTACCGCTCTTACGACGAAATTGAAAAACAGGTATCCAACATAACCACCAAAGAAGAGTCTGAAGAAGAGCAAGTCCGGTTTACCACCACGACGGATGCACCGGTGGCCCAGGCCCTGGTTTTAATGATTGATGAAGCGGTTAAAGCCCGCGCCTCAGATATTCATATACAACCTCAGGAAGATAAATTGCGAGTGCGTTACCGCATTGACGGTACCTTGCATGATGCCATTTCACTTCCGCTGGCAACCTGTGTGCCTTTAATATCCCGCATTAAAATCCTGGCCAATATGAATATTGCCGACCGCCACCGTCCCCAGGACGGCCAATTTTCAGTCGAAGCCAAGGGGCGTCTAATTGATATCCGGGTTGGCACCTGTCCAACTGTTTACGGTGAAATGGCGGCTTTGCGGTTACTTTATAAAGCCCGGGCTACCATGACGTTACCTGAACTGGGGTTCAGCCATGAATCGCTGACTATTTATGAACAACTGATGAAAACTCCATACGGCATGATTCTGGTCAGTGGACCCACCGGAGCCGGAAAAACCACTACTCTGTATGCCTCTATCAACTGTCTCGACTCTACCGGACGCAATATCATCACCGTTGAAGATCCGGTAGAATACCGTTTTAAAAATATCAACCAGATTCAGGTAAACGCCAAGGCCGGCATGACTTTTGCCTCCGGCCTGCGCTCCATTTTGCGTCTTGACCCCAATGTAATACTGGTGGGAGAAATCCGCGATTCAGAGACAGCCAACATTGCGGTACAGGCGGCTTTGACCGGACACCTGGTACTTTCTTCCATCCATGCCAATGATTCGGCCGGAGTCATTTACCGCTTGCTTGACCTGGGAATTGAGCCTTTTCTGGTGGTTTCTTCATTATCCGGAATTGTAGCCCAGCGTATGGTACGCCGCATTTGTCAGGAATGTGCCCGCCCGGTTAAAGTCTCCCTCCTTGAGCAAATGATATACACCCGCGAAGCCCAGGATGAAAGGACGGAATTCAGTTACGGGTCAGGGTGTCCATCCTGCGCCCAAACGGGTTATATGGGACGCATGGGCATATATGAAATACTGCGTATGACCGACGACTTGAGGATGATGCTGCTGAAAGGAGCTACCAGCGCCGAATTTCGCAAAGAAGCCATCAAACAGGGGATGGTAACACTCCTGCGCGATGGTATGAATAAAGTGAAAACCAATATGACTACTCCCTCTGAGGTTCTGCGCAATGCTTATGCCAGTTAAAGTTTTCACTTTAAAATAACCGTTTGTAATGGAGGCACACTACGGTTTACGCATATGTCGCCTATAACGAAAACCGGGAAATAGTTAAGGGTAAGCTGGATGCTAAAAACGAAGAGCAGGCAGCTAACCTTTTGAGTTATGCGGGCTATCAGTTGATACAGTTGCGGGAAATGGCCAGTTTCCCCACGCTGGACAAACTGATTGCCAGGCTCAGCCCTGTCAAGCCTACGGACATCATTCTTTTTTACCGCCAACTGGCATTACTGATCGAATCCGGCTTAAATATTGTGACTTCGCTGGAGTTACTGGAAGGGCAGTGCACCCACCGAGTCTTCAAGCGGGCGCTGAGTGAAATCGTGACTGAGGTCAGAGCCGGCAGCCAGCTATCAGTGGCGCTCTCTAAACACCGCGAGTTCTTTTCTGCCATTCAATGCCAGTCGTTAAAAGTGGGAGAACAGACCGGAGGGCTGGAGGTTATCCTCAGGCAGGTCGCTGATCATATGGAGAAGCAGAACACCACGCAAAAAGGTTTGAAAAACGCCATGACTTATCCTGTAATCGCAGCGGTAGTGGCGGTAGTGGTTATTGGAGTTATGGTGACCTTTGTGATGCCGGCCTTTGCCGGATTATACAACTCTCTGGGTGCAGAACTGCCTGCCATGACCAAAATAATTTTACAGGCAGGCGAAGTGATGAAGT
>DATIKD010000032.1:0-4622 GCA_035477965.1 Dehalococcoidales bacterium
TGCCATATTCGTCTACTCCTAGCCAAATCTGATTCGCGGATCAAACCAACCGTAGGAAATATCCACCATCAAATTTATCAATAAAACCGAGACTGCAATCACAAAAGTAATAGCCTGGACTACCACATAATCCTGCCCAAATATACTGGAAACCAGCAGTCTGCCGACTCCGGGAATGGCAAACACCGTTTCCACCAGCACAGATCCTCCCAGGATGGTACCGACACCGATTCCCATGAGTGTAACCACTGGTATCAGGCTGTTTTTCATGACATGGCGAAGGATTACCGTCCGTTCCTGCAGACCTTTGGCCCAGGCCGTCCGGATATAGTCCTGGCGGATTATTTCCAGCATAGCAGAACGCATCTGCCGGGCATTGGCGGCAATACCAAAGGCCGCCAGGCAAATCACCGGCATAATAATCTGCCGGGTACTCAACCAGAAATCTTCTGTCGGAGATGTATAACCGGCAATCGGCAGCCAGCCAAGCCTGAGACCGAAAAGATAGATCAGCAGAATACCCAGCCAGAAAACGGGGATGGCTATTCCTATATAAGTCAGCGGGGTGACCACTACATCTACCCATTTGCCGCGCCGGATGGCAGCCAGCATCCCGGTCAAAATCCCCAGCACCGCTCCCACTATCAGAGAAGTTACTCCCAGATGCAGAGTAACCGGCAGACGCTCCATAAGCAATACACCCACTTTTTCACGATAGTAAAGTGAGGAGCCAAAATCTCCGGTGAATACGTTGACCACCCAGTTGAAGTATTGGACCATGATAGGCTTGTCAAGTCCAAATTCTCGGCGCATTTCTTCCAGCATTTCCACCGGCATGGTAGAAATGGCAGCACTCTGGGCAATATAAATGATCAGAGGATCGCCGGGGAGCAAACGCATCACAAAAAATACCATCAGTGTCACTAATATCAGAATCAAGACCGCTTGAATCAGGCGTTTAACAATATATGTCGTCATTTCAGACCTCGATAAAAAGCTGAGAGCATTTTAATAAGCAGATCTCACATTAAGACCCCCGGAACTGCCTGCTGCCTGGACTTACGGCAGTTCCGGGGTTGATTCACAACAAGCTTTTTGGGTTTAAACTTCTATTTTTTGTCCATCCAGATGGAATGAGTCGGCCAGATCACACCGTGAATTCTAAAGTAATCGGTGGTGACATATGACTGGTAAACTGTGTTAGCTACGGAGCGGTAAACCGGGATTACCATGGCATCATCTCCGGCTTGCTTGACCGCTTTTTTGAGCAAATCCATGTGGGCTGCATGATCAAAGGTAACCAGAGCCCGGTTGCACAAATCCAGATAAGCTTGAGATTTGAGGATATTGCCGGTCCTGAAGGTCATGGGAGTAGGACCAAAATGCACAAACAGATCTGTTCCGTCCGGGTTGATTCCGGAAGCCGCCCAGACCAGGTCATTGGTGAAACCGGTGCCGAAAAGCTCACCGAAGTACCTGCCCATATCGGCAATATCGATAGTAACATCGATCCCAACAGCTGCCAGATAGGCTTTAATGGCAGTAGCCGCATCCGTGCCGGCGCTGGTAATCAGAATCTTGGTCTTAAAACCGGTAGGATAACCGGCTGCCGCCAGAAGCTGTTTGGCTTTATCCACGTTATAAGGCCTGGGGTTGAAGCCATCATTGTAACCGGGGAAATTGCGGGGAGCCATCTGGGTAAGTGGTTCAAATTTTCCCATGCCGATCATGTTGGCCAGAGCTGGACGGTCGATTGCCAATTCAATGGCCTCACGCACTTCTTTCTTGGAAGTGGGTGAGTTAACATTGCTGGAGTTGGGCAAAATCGACCAGAACATGCCGGGGCCCCAGTTGGTCTTTAAACCCCTCTTTTCAGTCAAATCCACTATATTCTGGACAGCGGATACATCGTCCCAGACATCCGCCTGTTTGGCTTCCATCATGGCCGAGGCTGTCATGGTGTCTGTAATCAGCCTGATTTCGATGGCATCCAGGTAGGGGAAACCGGAGCGCCAGTAATTCTGATTTTTGACAAACCTCATCATGTTGTCGCGCTGGAATTGTACCACACGGAAAGGACCGGTACCGACAGAATTGGCGCGAGCCCAGACTTTGCTTTTTTCAAAATCACCTCCGCCGGCATTGGTAAAAGCGGTGGGGGAAATTTGCTGCCGCCAGCCATAGTTGACTACCATCATGGTGGTCAGCGTGGCCAGGTTCATTCTAATGGTATGACTGTCCAGCACATCCAGCGACTTAACATGCTGGAAACCGGTCAAAGACCTGGTATCAATGCCCTGCTGGAAATTCCAGCGTACGGTTTCGGCGTTGAAGTCCGTTCCATCATGAAACTTGACGCCCTTTCTGAGAAACCAGGTGATGGTATTGGCGGTGGTATCTACCGTCCATCTTTCGGCCAAAAGCGGGATTGAGTTACCCTTGTTATCCCATTCGGTCAGCCTTTCCAAAACAGGCTGCGCCAGAATGCTGTCATTGGGACCGAATTCCGGCGGGAAACCCAGTACATTGGGCAGGGAGCCGCGGATTATCCTCAAAGTACCGCCGTAGACCGGTTGGGCTGCCGTCGTTGGAGCCGTAGTCTGAGGCGCCTGGGTAGTAGTTTGAGGCGGTGCAGTTTGCAGGGGCTGGGTTACAGTCGGCGCCGGTGGCAGCCCGGTAGTGGCTGGCGGAGCCTGGGTTGTTTGGGGAGCCTGCGTGGTGGGGGGAGGAGTGGTAGTAGTCGGGGAGCTGCAGGCAGTAACAACCATAATAATCAAGATAACAAATGCCAGAGTAGTTAAAACCAGTTTTTTAGTTTTCAATGACTTCCCTCCTTTCAACTTCGTTGTCAAAAAAAGACTAAATCCTTGCCAGGATGGCTATCAAGCCATAAACCACCTCCTTCCCACTCCTCCAAATTTATTCAAGGTTAATTGTTTTTAGCTTTCAGGTGAACTCTATCCCCGAACAGGTTTAGAGTTCGCCCACACAACCCATTTCTTTCTCAAGTAAATTTCATACTTGATAACCAACTGCCGGCAACCTATCCGGCTGCCGTCATGCGCGCAGGTCTTTATAATATATCGCATTAGAATAAAAAAATACAGCCAAAAACCTTCAAATCAAACTTTCCGTAATCTTGGCTCCATGCCTGGCGGATGCCATTTCCCCCTCTGACACCCGCCGGGCATGGATTAATAAGGAGGAAGAAGACATCTAGTTCTCAGGTTTTCAAGGCCTGATTTCCGAGTAAAAACCTTCCTCCGGCATCCGCGGTCCGGCGTTTATATTTGATGGACCTCTCCCGTAGTTTTGTTTTTCCAGAAGGGCTTGCTTTGCAGCGGCCAGTTAAAGACGTTACCACCTCTGGGACAATCATTGACACAGCATCCGCAGTACCAGCACTCGTCCGGATGCAGGATTATGGGTGATTTGCCTTTTACCGGATTGGGAATATAAACATCTATGGGACAGACTTCAACACAGTGGTTGCAGCCATTGCATTTTTCCGTATAAAACACCGGATTATTGGGTGTAGGCATATTGGGCATGGCAATCGTTTTTTCCTGAGACATCTTACCCTCCAACAACCAGTTTGCAGTCAATTCTGAACTTCAAACATTTTTCATATTGCTTTTGCATTTTATCAAATGAGCCTTATTTCCCTTTGTAAACCCCGCTGTAATCTTTATTATGAGCTTCATACTGTTTTTTCATGTTTCCCCAGAATCTTAACGGCAGGAAGTCGGTTTTGACCTTGTTGTTCTCCAGTTTGATAGTAAGGTATTTGTTCCACTCCGGCGGGTCCATGGTTGGGTAGTCAATTCTTTGGAAATTAAGCGGGATACTGCTGGCTTTGCGCGCCATTGAAGCGTTCAGTATGATTTTAGCGTAAGTCAAAAGACTGGTATCTTCCAACCCGCGCATCAATTTATGCGGATCAGTGGCATACAGCCTGGGTACGAATTCATTTTCAATTCTTTCCAGAGTTTGCAGGCCAATTTTGAAAAGGTTTTCGGTCTTGAATTCACTGCAATAATATTGCATAGTGCGAGCGATACCGGCATGCAGTTCTTTCCAGTCCATGCCGCTGGTGCGCTGAGTGGGAGCATAAACCCGGGCTTTTTCACGGTCAACCTGCGGGCGTGAAATTCTCGCCCGGCTGACTGTTTTGGCATAAGCCGCGGCTTTGCGCCCGGCGTAACGTCCGGTAGCCGCAGCATAACTGTGGTCCTCAGGCGCGAATGTTTGAGTACCGGCCGCATACAACCCTTCCAACGTGGTCCTCAGGTTCCAATCCACCACAATACCCCCGCCGTAGCCTGCTTCTCGCCACTGCGGCAGGCTGACGCCTTCGATAAACTTGTAAGCCTGCAATAAATCCCGTGAGCCGTCATATCCGGCTTTATTGAGTGTATCAATTATTATCTTGGTGGTTGATTCTTCTCCCAGCATCAAGTCCCAGGTAGCTCTTCTTTCCACATCGGACATAGCCGGGAAATCGCCGTAGAAAGGCAAAGCGAATTCCCCCTTCAAAATAGCGGCCCGTATTTTATCCTCAACTCCGGGAGCAGGAGCCATCGCCCCCCAATCTTCCCAACCCTGTATCGGATAGGGCAATC
>DATIKD010000033.1:0-2294 GCA_035477965.1 Dehalococcoidales bacterium
CTGGTAGTGGAAGCCCATGATTTGTTAAAGGCTGCCAGCACCGGTTTTAACTTTATCGGCAATATCGAAGCCAACGACCTGCCTAAAGGCAAAGTTGATGTTGTGGTCACTGATGGATTTACCGGAAATATTGTTTTGAAAACACTGGAGGGATTGGGAGAAGCGGTGCAGAATTTTAAAAAATTGTGGCACGACGTCTCAAAAGCCTCCCATATTCACGGCAGCGCTCTGCTCCGCAGTGTTGAAATAGATACCTGGGCCCGCAAGCTGGATTTCAGAGAATACGGTGGAGCTTGCCTGCTGGGAGTTGGTGGCAATGTTATCAAGGCGCACGGGCGCAGCCGGGCTTCGGCTATTAAAAACGCTATTAGCCTGGCTAAACAAACCGCGGAAGGAAATATTTACGCATCAATAAAAAAGGAGAACCTCAATGGGTAAAACTGTAGCAGTTACTGACAGCACTTTCAATGAAGTAGTTTTAACCGCCAAACACCCTGTTTTGGTGGATTTCTGGGCTACCTGGTGCAAACCCTGTTTGATGGTCGCCCCCATTCTGGAGGAGTTGACCGCTGAATATGAAGGCAAATTGACTATTGCCAAACTGGATGTGGATAAGAACAAGCAGACCGCCCAGAAATATCGGGTTATGTCCATTCCCACTATGATCGTTTTTAAAGATGGCAAACCGGTTAAAAATATCATTGGTTTTAAACCCAAAGCCGCCCTCAAGCAGGAACTGGATGCGGCCCTGGCCTAGACAACCGGGCACGTCCGGCCTGACCACCGGTCGATTTTACGGCCGTCTTTATCGCAGTATAGAATAACTTTTATATCCGACAAGTTAGTTTTCAGATTTGCTCCTCACTGGAGGTGATGGATGTCTAATCATTATGAATTGATTATACTGGGCGGCGGACCGGCCGGCCTTTCTGCCGGGCTTTATGCAGCGCGCAACAAGACTGAAACCCTCATGATTGAAAAATCCATGATCGGCGGTCTGGCTGTATACGCTGATGTAATTGAAAATTACCCGGGATTTCCGGATGGAATAAGCGGCATGGAACTCGCCCAGCTGATGTTAACTCAGGCGGAAAAATTCGGTCTGAAGACGTTGATGGCAGAAATTCAGGAACTGCGGCTGGCCGGCAATACCAAAACTGTGCGCACTTCGGAAGGTGAATTCAGCGCCAGGGCGGTCATAATTGCGATGGGTTCAGAACGCATCAATTTGAATGTCCCGGGCGAAAAAGAATATGTCGGGCGGGGAGTCTCATATTGTGCCACCTGCGACGCGGCTTTTTACCGCGAAAAAGAGGTGGTGGTCGTCGGCGGAGGCAATTCAGCTATTTCAGAAGCCCTTCATCTGGCTAAATTCGCCTCCAGAGTATCTGTCATCCACCGCCGGGATAAATGGCGAGCCACCCCGGTATTTGTGGACAAGGCCAGAAATGAACCTAAAATGAACTTCATTATGAATACCACAGTAGAAGCCATCGAAGGCGGCGAATTCGTTGAGAAGCTGAAACTCAAAAATGTTTTAAACGGTTCTCTTTCAGAACACCGGCTGGACGGCATTTTTGTGGCCGTCGGCCAGAGCCCCAACACCCAGTTGTTGGAAGGCACTCTGCCGCTTGACTCGGGCGGTTATATCAAAACCAATGAGAAAATGGAGACCTCCTGGCCGGGTGTCCTGGCAGCCGGTGATATACGCAGTAACTCAATTCGGCAGACCATCACGGCCGCCGGTGACGGCGCCACTGCGGCTATTTATGCTGACCGCTTCATATCCGGGCTGGGATAAAAAGTGTGGCTTGAAGGCTCAAGCAGGGAATAGAGCATGTCTTTTAAAAAAAAGCGTAATTCTGACCCACCCGTTCAAATTGCCATTGCTCCGGATGAAATGGTAGCCAGCATCTGGAAAAGCGTCCTTGAAGAAAACGGGGTGCCCTGTTTTTTAAAAAGTATAAATCTGGCTGAATCCATCTACGTTTCACCCCTCACCCTGCGCTACCAGATAATGGTAATGCCGGAAAATGCGGCGAAGGCACAGGAATTACTGGCCCCTTTTGTGGAGAGTCAGGAAGACGAACCGGCAGAACTTGAAAATAGTGACTTCGGCCAGGAAAAAGAAAACCCGAGCTGAAGTTCGCGGCTGTCGTTGTCAAGCGAAAATGTCAGTAAATATGTCAAGCGAAAATGTCAGTAGCCTCCTAATCGAATTAGACTCTAATTGTTCTGCGCCAAGGATGATCCGGTGAAGGTTTGAAGGGAATCCTGGTTATTGTTGATTTGGT
>DATIKD010000034.1:0-4163 GCA_035477965.1 Dehalococcoidales bacterium
TGAAGATGTTGATTTTCTTAATATTGGCTCCATCATCAAAACCAAGACCGACGTAACCGCACTGTCCAACGCTCGCCGGATTATTGATTTCGGACTGGACGTTTACGTTTTCATTTAAACGAGTCAACTGGGTCTGGGCAATGACGCGGTTTTCATTGGTGGATGTTCCCGGAACCCAGGCTGGGTTGTAAGTGGGATCAATATCGGGGTTCGCATAGGATAAACCTACCACATCTTTCCATGCTGCACGGGTTCCCGAGCCGATGATTCTGGCGCGTGGGACAATTGTCATGTTGGGCCCTGCGACGCCGGTAACGGCATCGATTATCTGGTTCCAGTTGTGTTTGCGCCCTTCATAAATGTCATCTATATCATTCCTGGTCAGGTTCTGGATGCCAGTGACTGATGAATTGACGATGAAAACGATTCCATCACGGGCTATGGTGATCTTGTTCAGGATGGGTTCCGAGGGTACACTGGAAGACATGCCAATGTCGGTTTTGCGCTGGGCTGCCGCTGTGCGGCCGTCACCCGAGCCATTCTGAACAATATTGCCGGCGCTTATTACGGTTGCGCCGCGATGAGTGTTGTAAGAACTTATGGTGTTGACAATGATAGGACCGACAGTCGTAGAACCCTGGAACTTGAGCGTACCAACCACACCTATGGGACTCTGATCAACGACTGCGGCGAAAGCCAGCAAAGGCATCATTATCACCACGATCACAGCCATGGCGAAAGCTGCTAATAACCTTTTACTTTTTAGCAGTTGTTTCAACTGTATTCTCCTTTTCAAAATTTTGCTTTATTCTGGATCAAAAACACGGTTAAGCCGATTGCAGTCTGGTTTTTTCAAATAGACCTTTTTTAAGTTACTTCCTAAGCAGTTGTTTTTGAGTCGCACCTCCCATGAAAAAGGGCAAGACAGCACCAGCTACTTGACAACGAATAATTACGGTAATAGAATCAACTTGTAGCTTGGGTTCGACCTGAGCTGGGGGAAGTCTGAAGGTGATGGAGTCGCCGATTGACTTCCCTTTTGCTTTTCTGTTCTCGTACTCAGTACTTTTTTACTTTGCCTCTTCTCGTGTGTAGAGTCTGGATTCTAGTTTTGCTATGGGGTAGATGAGGCACTTTAGTACTATCGAGTTTTCCCTTCACAACTCTAATGTTACCATTCGTGTGTTATGGCCAAATTAAGGAAGTGATAATTTTTGGTTAAGAACCGTTTAACAATTTGAAAAGAATCGCAAACCTGCATACCTGCGTTGGCTAAACCACCTGTCAGTAACTCCAAAGGCAACACCCCTGGTTTAAGCAATCACCCAATTATTACATCCTTCGATATCCGGTAAGATAGACTTATGGACACAAGTGCCAAGAGAAAATAGAATAAAGGGAGAAGTTAATATTGATCCTCAATAAGACACAAGGTTGGTTCAGTATATGCGGTGCACCCCATGGTCAGGTGCCCAGGTTATGTCGCACCCTGGTCGATGATAGGTGATATGTATTTTGTAGGGGAGGATAGAACCACCCGCATGACCACCACTTTGCCGGGTTTACCGGAATATATATTGTAATTTTGGGCAGGGTTAGGCTAAAGATAACACTTTACATAATATTGGTATAGTCATTTTACTGGCTGTATAAGCCAGGGGGCAGGCTCAGGATGGGATATTTCAAGAATATATTTACACCTGTGAAAATAGGGAAGCTGGTTTTAAAAAACCGGATTGAACTCCCCCCCATCGGCCCCCTTTTTGGCTCCAATTTACCAGTAACACGCGAGCATTTTGAATGGGGAAGGCAGTTTGCCAGGGGCGGAGTGGCCATAGTAACGATGGGCGACAACTCAATTACTCCGCCTGAAAACAATTCTGGTTCCCTCTCGCTGGCTTCCGACCAAGTGATTAATCCGCTTAGTATTTTTGCCGAGACTATTCAACGGTATGGTGCGGCAGCTTCGATACAGCTCAACTACCGTTCTGCCTTCACTCCCACCAACCTTCCTTCCGGTGATATTCCAAAAATAATTCGGAGTTTCTCATCTGCCGCCTGGCGCTGTTATAAAGCCGGAATGCAGATGATAATGCTGCACGGCGCCCATGGACAACTCATCAGCCAGTTTGTTTCTCCCAGGAAGAACTTGCGCCAGGATGCTTACGGTGGCACTCTAGAAAACCGGACCCGATTGGTCAACCAGATACTGGATGCTATCCGAGAAAAAGTGGGTGACAATTTAGCTATAGAGTACCGCATCAGTGCTGACGAATTTTTGCCGGACGGCCTCGTGTTTGCGGAACAACTGGAGTTCGTTAAACTTATTCAGAATAAAATTGACCTTTTGCATGTTTCAGCCGGAGTTCTCGAAGAGGTAAGGACTCTACCCCGCATGATCCAACCCACATATCTGCCGCGAGGTCTTAATATAAACTACGCTTCGCGGTTTAAAAAAGAACTGAAAATACCGGTGACCACTGTGGGTTCGATCAATCTGGATATGGCGGAAAAAATAATTTCAGAAAATGAAGCCGATGTTGTGGCCCTGGGGCGATGCCTGATTGCTGATCCGGATGCGGTCAAGAAAGCCAAACATGGACTGGAAGAGACCATCCGACCCTGTATCCGTTGTAATAGCTGTATAGAGAGGACGCATACCCAGCGCCTGCCAATCCGTTGTGCGGTTAATCCGGCAATCGGCAGGGAAACTGAATACATAGACCGCTTTCAGCCTTGTGAAAAAAAGAAAATTGTAGTTATTGGCGGCGGACCGGCCGGAATGGAAGCTGCCGGAGAGGCGGCCGGAAGAGGTAATGAGGTGGTCCTTTTTGAACGGGAACCGGCTCTGGGTGGAACACTGAAACAGGCATCGGCATTTCCGTTTAAAGAAGATATGAAGGCTTATCTGGATTGGGCGATACGCACAATTTTGGCCACCGAGGGGGTTACAATCAAGCTTTCTACACCGGCAACTCCTCAAAATATCAAGGCGGAAAAACCGGACAAAATAATAATTGCCGTGGGGGCGGAACCCTTCATGCCGCCCGTCTCCGGACTGTACCAACATAAGGTTTTCACGGCGGGTGAAATTCCTGGAAAAATAAACCGCATTGGTGAAAATGTGGTAGTAGCCGGGGCCGGTTTGACCGGTTTGGAAGCGGCCCTGTTTTTAGCCATTAATGGCAAAAGGGTCAAAATAATAGATACGCTTCCTCTTGAAAAAATCGGTGCCGGTTCGAGCTTTATCGGTTATTTAGCGCTGATGGAGCAACTCAGGGAGCTAGAGGTGGAAATGATTAATGAAGTTCAATTGGAAGACATCAATGATACTGGCGTGGTAATGGCAAATAAAGATTCTCAAAAAATATTTTTACCCTGCGATAGTGTAGTATTGGCGCTGGGTGTTAAAATAAACCCGGATATTATACACCAGTTTTCCGACCTCTCCGCGGAGGTGACGGCTGTCGGTGACTGCAATTATCCAAAAGGGAACCTTTTTCAGGCTATCCATGAAGGATATTTGGCGGCCATGGACTGCTGAGGCGGTTGTTGGCAGAAGCAGTTTCCGGTAATCTGATAGTTTTCCATGAATTATTAATGTCCAACGACTCTTTGAATGAAATCAGTTAGTTTTGTTAAGTGCCGGAGACATCAATCGTTGAATTGCAGGCCCGGCGATAATGGTAGTTACAAAAGCCATAATTACCAGCGCTACAAAAAGCCGCTGGTCGATTATTTCATATTGGAGAGCAATTGTGGCAATCAAAATTTCCATGGCTCCTCTGGCATTCATGCCAAATCCGACAGCCAGGGCTTCTCTGCGCGGCATTTTACTTATCCAGGCTCCCAGAGCAGCACCTGTAATTTTCCCGGCGCTGGCTATAAGAATCAAGACGATTACCAGTACCAGATCAAAATTGGCGCTGAAGTCAGCCCGCAAACCGATGGAGACAAAGTACAGAGGAGCAAAGAAGTAGTTAACTACCTGGAAGAGTGTTTCCTGAGCTTTCCCTCTTATTTCTTTGTTCTGGGCAACAGCGATCCCGACCAAAAATGCTCCAAAAATAGCGTGTATCCCGATGGCTTTAACTGCCGCCGCCGCAAGGAAAGCCATTAAAATGAAGACTCCTACCAGCAGACCGGAATTAGAATAATTGCGG
>DATIKD010000035.1:0-1924 GCA_035477965.1 Dehalococcoidales bacterium
AAACTGAAAACCGGCGGAGCCGATGTGCTGGCGGTAGTTACTGACGTTTCCAGCATAGATGAGGTTGAGGCTCTGTCCCGCCGGACTCTGGCGCTTTACGGAGGGGTTCATCTTCTATTCAACAACGCCGGTGTCCAGGCCCGCAATTCTATCCATTATCCGGTCTGGGAAAATACTCCGGCAGATTGGGAATGGCTGTTGGGTATTAATGTCTGGGGACTTATTTACGGCATACAGACCTTCGTCCCTGTGATGCTTGAGCAGAACACTGAATGCCATATCGTCAATACTTCTTCCACGGCCGGATTGATTGCCGAACCCCAACTGGTGATTTACAGCGCCACTAAGGCCGCTATCATAAAAATTTCGGAAGGTCTCTATCTTCAGCTCCAGGAGAGGAAGGCCAAAATCGGAGTAAGCGTGCTGTGTCCGGCCTTTGTCAGTTCCAGATTGGGTGATGCGGAGCGAAACCGGCCGCAACATTTGCAGAACGAGGACCGTACACCTCTTTCTTCTGAGCCTCCGGCGCTGGTCAGACGCTCACGCGCCGCCAAATTGAATGTCCTATCTCCCGAACAATCGGCAGAAATTGTTTTCCAGGCAATCCGCGAGCGGCGGTTTTACATCTTTACTGATGAACTGGTTACCAGGCTGTTCACCCAAATGGCTGAAAATATTCAGGGTGGGCGCAATCCGGAGGTACCGCAGTTTTAATAACAAAAAATTTCGCTTTCAAACTGAAGAAAAGAGTAACACTGACGATCAGCCGGTCTTGACGAAATTAACTGATTTCAATATCAGGACATTTCATTCTTTTTTATATATATAATGTAAGGTAAGTATATCTGTTGTCCAAATTATGCGCAGAATGATTGTAAACTTTGTTAAAATCATCCATTCCGGTTGTAAAAGGGTATTCATGGGGTTGTACCCCTCCTCCGGATGCTTCGGCCTCGCCTTTCGAGGCTCCAGCATGACACCTTGTTTTCAATCCGTGATAATGAAAAATCAGGGTATTATAATAATCGGTCTTAACCCAGGCTCGATGCCGAATTATATTTTGGACAAGAGCAGGTAAGTATATCTGTTGCTGACAGGAGTATTTTTATGACTGTTAAAAAAATGGTTAAAGCGGATGAACTGGATGCCTTTCTGGACCAGATGAGAATCCCCAGAGGCAAAGCCCGGATCGCCGCTAAAACCTATTGTCAGGCCAAAATCGCCAGTTCCGAAGGCCAATGCCTTCCGTCAGATGATCTGAGCTTCATGGCTAAAGGCTATTACGACGGTTATTCAGAAAGCTTGCGCGGCGGCTAGAGTTGAGCTTATTCTCCAACTGAATACGGCTTTGTACCAGAGGTACTTTTACTGATCAACACCCATTTTGTTGTCTATTTGAGCACCCCAGCTATCCCTTTAGCCCATTCTTCAATCAAATCCCAGCGCCGGGCGTCGGAACCGGACTGTTTCAGTCTCTGCATCATCCAGCGCTCCAGAACGTTCATCTTTTCAAAATTGGCTCGGCCGTGAAAAACGGTGATGTCACGGGGATTAATGCGGCTGATGACCGGTTCGAGCGATTTAGGATATTTCCATCCCTTCATCTCTTCCATGGCGTCTCCGCTCCCCAGCGGGCCGCTGGAAAATATCCAGACCGGCACCCTGGCCAGCTCTTGTTCGAACTTCCGGACAAACTTCGCCGCCGGCGCCCGCCAGTTGCCAATATAGGCAGCACTCCCGAGAATCACTGCCTTATAGTCCGCCAGCCCGGACACTCTTTCAGCCGCCAGAGTTTCTGTTTCAAACCCTGACTGCGCCAGGATTTGAGCGATTTTCTCAGCGATTTCTCTGGTTGAACCATACTTCGAAGCATAGGCAACCAAAACTTTGTTGTTCATTTAACAATTCTCCTTGACTTGAATAG
>DATIKD010000036.1:0-16249 GCA_035477965.1 Dehalococcoidales bacterium
TGGTAATGCTCCCCATTACGGTAGTTTTTATGACCGTTGTCCTGAAACATTCTCAAAAATATTTTAAGCAGCAGCAGGACTACCTGGGACACGTTAATGGTCATGTGGAAGAAATGTATTCGGGCCATAATGTGATGCGGGCTTTTAATGGTGAAAAACGCTCCGTGGCAAAGTTTGATAAATACAATACCGTGCTCTATACCGCCGGCTGGAAATCCCAGTTCTTCGCCACCTTGATGATGCCCATTATGACCTTTATCAGCAACCTTGGATACGTCCTGATTTCCATATTGGGAGGTTATCTGGCCATCACCGGCAGTATCAAGGTGGGCGATATCCTGGCCTTCATACAGTACGTCCGGGCATTCACCCAGCCTATTACCCAGACTGCCAACATTGCCAGTATTTTGCAGTCAACCGCCGCCGCCGCCGAAAGGGTGTTCGAATTTTTAGCCGAAAACGAAGAACCGGCTGACGCTCCTGAAACCGCCGGGCTTCAATATACCCACGGCAATGTGAGTTTTAAAAATGTTTCATTTGGATATTTACCTGAGCGGACCGTCATCAACAATTTTTCCATCGAAATCAACTCCGGACAGAAGATCGCCATCGTCGGTCCAACCGGAGCGGGAAAGACCACTCTGGTGAAACTGTTGATGCGCTTTTACGATATCAATAGCGGTTCTATTCAGGTTGACGGCATTGACATCCGGAATTTGCAGCGTCGTGATCACCGTAAAGCCTTCGGCATGGTTCTGCAGGATACCTGGCTTTTTAACGGAAGCATTAAAGAAAACATCCGCTACGGCAAACTGGGCGCCAGCGATGAGGAGGTCATTGCGGCTGCCAGGACAGCTTATGTTGACCAGTTTATCCATTCTTTGCCGGGAGGTTATGACCTGGTCCTCAATGAAGAAGCCAGCAACATTTCGCAGGGCCAGAAACAGCTAATCACCATTGCCCGGGCCGTGCTTTCTAACCCCCGTATATTGATTCTGGACGAAGCTACCAGTTCGGTGGACACCCGTACAGAAGTGTTGATCCAGAGGGCTATGGAGAGCCTGTTAAAAGGCCGCACAGCCTTCATCATCGCTCACCGCCTTTCCACTATCCGCAATGCGGATGTGATACTGGTGATGAAAGACGGCGAGATTGTGGAACAGGGCAATCATCTGGATTTACTGGCTGCCGGCGGTTTTTATGCCGCCCTTTATTCCAGTCAATTTGACACAGCAGTCAACGGGAATGGTTCCGGCCAATCATCGCGATGATCATCCGGATAGCCCCTCGAGAAATTCGGTAATCCTTTCCGGAGGACGTCTGGCCAGACGTCCTCCGGCCGGATGTCCGGCGGAAGATTCCGGCCGGCGGCAGATTTAAACTTGCTTCAGCTTGGAAATTCCCTTCAAGCGGATATCCCCCAGGGTTACCGTGCCTTTATATTCCAGGGTGGACGCCCCGTTCAGATCGGCATCCAGCCTGCCGTTACCGTTAAGAATAAAGTGGCTGGCACCGGACAGGTGGACTCTGGAATGGCGAACAGGAAAATCCGCCAGGTCAATCCGGCTGGCGCCGTCAACCTCCACCACCATATCCCTCCCTTCACCTTTCAAATCAATTTGGCTGGACCCGGTGACACGTAGATTAAAATCCTGTTTAAGGCTAATCTGACCTTTTATCCGGCTGGCTCCGGTCAAATCCCAGCGCAGGCCGCCGGCTGTAAATTCTGAAAATTCAATACCCGCTGCGCCGGTAACTCCCAACTCGAACTCTTCTTCTGAACGAAACCCTTTGAGACTGGCACGCCCCGCTCCGGTAAGTTTTAGTCCTTTAATTTCAGGCATATGGATGGTAATCAGCCCGGGTAAAAAAGGGGCAGACAGCCAGTTCAGGAAATTGAACTTATATCCGGCTACCAGCCGGTCACCCTGCACTGCCACGTCAATGCTTGTCAAAAGGTTATCACTTCCCGCAATGGTCACCCGGTATTGTTCCGACTGAATAATTTCAGCCTCCATGACATGATTGATAACGACTCTGTTAAAACCTGCAACGTCTATTATTTTTTCTGCCATTTTATGCCCTCCTGCAACTTATCCCAGTTTAAACCTGGATCAGATTTCCGCGCCACCTCCGGCAGGCCAGTTTCTCACTGGCCGAAAGCCCAGTCCATAATTTACTTAAAGATTGTTCCCGCCAAAATCGGTTTGGACTCCGAGGTAACTATCTGTCAATTGGATTCGCCGTTGCCTCTTAAGAGCGCTTAACTTGACAGTCCTCCGAATACTGGTTTAATATTGGGAAAATCGTTTGCCTGCCACAGACGGACATATAAACGCTTTGAGGTCTGACAGAATTGTCTCCAGATAAAATTTCTGCCCCTCTCAATGAAATATTCAGCCTGAAAAATAAATGTGCCCTGATCACCGGAGGGGCTTCAGGCATCGGTTACGCCAGCGCTTACCGGCTGGCTGAAGCCGGAGCTTCCGTAGCCATTGTGGATTTCAATACGGAAACAGGCCGGGCAGCCGCCCAAAAACTGGCTGAAGCCGGATACAAAGCCATCTTCCTGCGGGCAGATGTCAGCCGCGAAGAAGAAGTTGTTACTGCGGTTAAGGATGCCGCCGTCAGCCTGGGCGGACTGGATATTCTGGTAAATAATGCGGGTATTTTCCCGGCCACTCCACTGGCTGGCATTACCGAATCTGATTTGACAAGAATTATGGCTGTCAACCTGCACGGACTGGTCTATTTTTGCCGTGAAGCTGCCCGTTTTATGTCAACTAAAACGCTGGGCGGCAGCATTGTCAATATTACCTCGGTGGATGCCCTGCACCCCATTCGACCAAATATGTCGGTTTATGATGCTTCCAAAGGGGCAGTACTGTCAATCACCCGCAGCCTGGCCAGAGAACTGGCCGCAGAAAATATCCGGGTCAATGCCGTCGCTCCGGGCGGGATTCTGACTGAAGGAGCCATCGCCGACCGCAGCGGAGTTAACTCACGGGCGGGACTGCGGGAAACCCTGGCGCGTATACCCCTGAAAAGGATGGGAACAGCGGACGACGTAGCCCGGGCTGTGCTCTTCCTGGCGTGTGATATGTCAACTTATATGACCGGTAGTCTGGTGGTGGTAGACGGCGGCTTCCTGGTTTCCTGACCATCTATCTCATTAATCATCACAAACCAGATTCAAATCAAATATCCGGTTATCTGCTGTTTGTTAGAGACAACAGGGGTATAATATAATTATTATCTGACTGGATAGAAGCCAATGTTAAAGGACAATCAAAAATGACAGATGCCATCAGTGTCAAATCCCCAGCCCTGGACCTTTTCCGCGAAGTCAACCGCGCCTTCCCCAAAACTCGAGAAATACTGGAACACAAAGCCCGTGCCCAAAAAGTCTTCGGCTGGCTGTGCACCTATGTGCCGGAAGAAGTCATTCTGGCCGCCGGCGCCCTGCCCATCCGCATCACCGGTTACAACCAGGAAATGGACCTGGAAGACGGCAACGCCTATCTTTATATCAATAACTGTTCATTCTCCAAAAGCTGTCTGCAGTTGGGCCTGCGCAAAGAATATGATTTCCTGGATGGTGTGGTAGGCGGGTCCACCTGTGACGGCGCCCGCCGGTTGTTTGACCTCTGGCGCCATTATTTAAAACCGCCCTTCTACCACGTTCTGACCGTTCCCCGCAAGACCACAGAAAGCGCCCATGAACTCTATCTTGACCAGGTCCAGATTTTTACCCGCCATCTGGAAGAGTTTATGGGGGTAAAAATCACAGATGATGCCCTGGTCCAGGCTATTCGGATAATGAATGAGTCCCGTTCGTTGCTCAAAGAACTTTACAGCCTGCGGGCTCTGCCGGAGCCTTTGATTTCCGGCCAGGAAACGCAGGAAGTTTTGAATGCCAGTTTCCGCATGGATAAAGTGCAGTTCAACTGCACTCTCAGGGAGTTGATCGCTGACCTTCGCCGCATGCCGGCCGGCTACAGGCCCAAAGCCCGTTTGATGCTGATAGGCAGCGTTTTAACCAATCCGGCTTTTATCCGGAGTATCGAAGAACTGGGAGTGATCGTAACCACAGATGAACTGTGCACCAGCACCCGCTATTGGTCAGACCCGGTGGTGCTGGAGGGAGCTTCAAGCCCTCTGGCCGCTATCGCCCGGCGCTACCTGAGTAACTTTCCCTGTGCCCGCATGTACCCCTCCACTGAACGTTTCGATCGAATTGTCAGGCTTGCCAGGGAGTCCGCAGTGGACGGCATCATCAGTGAGACCATCCGCTACTGCGTGCCCTACGCCCATGACATCCCCATGTTAAGCGAAAGGTTGAAATCGGAAGGAATTCCCCTCCTGACGCTGGACGTTGAATACGGGACTTCAGGCTCAGGACAAATTCGAACGCGTGTACAGGCTTTTCTGGAAATGGTTGAGGCAAGAAAGACATGCTAGAGACAAAACGCACAGTTATCGACTCTTTACTGAGAGCGGTCAGGCTGGTAGGCCGCCTGAACAAAAACCGGCCGGATTCTTCACCTAGCGAACAGCTTTACTATAAAATGCTGGATAAATATTTCAGCAGTGTGCAAAACGCCAAACAGCAGAACGGCTTTGTGGTCTCTCATACCATCTTTTTTCCGGTGGAAATTCTTTACGCCATGGGTCTCTCGCCCCTCCACAATGAAGTCACTACCTGGACTTCCGCCATGCTGCTGGGCAATCAACTGGAATTCATCACGGCCGGAGCAGAAGCCGGACTGGCGCCCGAAATTTGCTCGCCTCACCGCGGGTTGGCCGGCGGTTATTATCGCAAGATGCTGCCCGTTCCGGATGCCGTAGTCTGGACCAATCTGATTTGTGACAATACCGCTAAAAGCGGAGAATATATCGCTGAATTGACCGGAGCACCGTCCTTTTTCCTGGACCATCCCTTTGACAGCAGCGACCGCGAAAAAGCCTATATGCAGTCCGAACTGCGGGAATTGGTCGCTTTTCTCGAAAAAACCTCCGGACGCCGGATGGACTGGGACAAACTCTCTCAAAGCGTGGCTGAAATGGACCGGCAGATTAAACTGCAAACCGAAATCGCAGCCTTGCGTAAAGCCCGTCCTTCCCCTTTCACCACCCGCCGCTTTCTGGAACTATTGACCGTGGACTATATGTTTGCCGGACAGCCGGAAGCCACGGAATACCTGACTGCACTGAAAAACGAACTGGCGGAAAAAGTTCAAAAGGGGACCGGCGCAGTCAATCCTGAGAGATTCCGCCTGATGACTCTCTTCTTACCACCCATCCATTTAATACCCTTCCTGGAAAATTTGTTTCAGGAACATGGAGCGGTCAGCACCGTTGAACCGCTTTTCTCTTACTGGCATTATGAGCCGCTGGACCCTTCCAAACCGCTGGAAAGCGTGGCCAGGAAGAGCTTTTTAATTCCCGAAGCCCGCACCATGTACGGTCCGCTGGGAGAGAATATGCTCAGAGAACTGGAGAATCTGGCCAGGGAATACCGCATCGACGGGGCAGTTTATTACGCCTTTATCGGCTGCCGTCATACTTGCGCCACCATCAAACTTTTCAAAGACCTGTTAAATCAAATGGATATTCCGGTTTTGACACTGGATTGCGATATTGTTGATCCCACCATTAACAACCAGAATGAAGTCCGCCAGAAAATGGAACAATTTTTTGAACTGCTGGAGGACCGCTAACTAATTGATGTCAACTTTATATGCAACCTCATGGGCAACCTTGAATTGTAAATAACCCGAATATTTTTTAACCCAAATCTCAGGGATTGGTACTCTTAACTGAAGGTGGTCAATGTGAAAGCGCTGGGAATTGATGTAGGAAGTTTGAATGTGAAAGCCGTCCTTCTGGATGGCAGCGGGCCGCAGATTTCTACCTGCCTGCCTGCCGCCGAAGGGGCTGAAACAGCCGCCAAAATGGCGGTCCAGGAAATAATCCGCCAGGCGGCCATCCAACAGGCTGAAACTTATATTGTTGCCACCGGGGTCGGAGGGAAAGCCCTCACCTTCAGCCAGCAGCAAAAAGCCATCACCACCTGTCTGGCCCGGGGAGTCAACCGGCTGTTTCCGGCCGCCCGCATGATCATCGATATGGGAGCCGAAACCAGCACTGTTTTAAAAATCAATGAACGCGGAAGGGTAACTGACTGGGCCGGTCAGGACAAGTGCGCCGCCGGGACCGGAATGTTTGTTCAGGCTATGGCTAAAGTGATGCAGGTCAGCCTGGAGCAAATGGCCGAGTACTCACTGCGCGCCACCGGCAAGGCGGATATCACCGGCACCTGCGCGGTTTTTGCCGAATCGGAGGTAATTTCCCATATCCACCGAGTCCCTCCCACTCCCAAAGAAGACATCATAGCCGGAATACATTCTTCTATGGTCAGCCGCGTGATGGGGTTGCTCAAGCGACTGGGAATTGAGAGAGAAGTGGCCGTGGTGGGTGGAGTAGCCCGCAATAAGGGGCTTATCGCCATTCTGGAGAAAGAACTGGGTTTTACCGTTCTGGTGCCTGAGAACCCTGAAATGGTTGCCGCCCTGGGCGCGGCCATTCTGGCCAGGGAGAATCTGGACAAAGGCCTCAACTAAAAGGCATTAAATGACAGTGGAAAGACCTTCCACTACATTCTGATATGGAACATACCGGTTAAAAATTTTAAAGAAAGAGTCAGGCAGATGATAACAGCGGGAATTGACATCGGTTCAAGGGCTTCCAAAGCCGTGATTTTAAAAGACGGGAAAATTATATCGTCTTATATCGGAGATACCGGAGCGGAAAGTGTGGTGACTTCCAAAAATACTCTGGCCAAAACGCTTGAAGGGTGCGGTCTGAAAATTGAAAACCTTGACTATATCGTCGCCACCGGCTACGGCCGGGTGCTGGTGCCATTCGCCAATGAGAATATTTCTGAAATTAGCTGTCATGCCCGCGGCGTTAATTATTTTTTCCCTTCTGTACGCACCATTCTGGATATGGGGGGCCAGGACTGCAAAGCCATCAGCGTGGATGCCGCCGGAGTGGTTACCGATTTTGTAATGAACGACAAGTGCGCAGGCGGGACCGGCCGTTTTCTGGAGATGATCGCGGATGTATTAAACGTTCCGCTCACCGATATCGGAGACCTGGCATTACAATCCAGGGGAGCGATACCCTTCAACACCATTTGCGCTGTTTTTGCCCGCTCGGAAGCGGTGGCTTATATGCGCAAGGGAGTTTCCCGGTCCGATATCCTGGCCGGTCTGAATGAGGCTATCTCTATTCGCTGCCTTAACCTCCTCAAAAAGGTTTCAATTAAAGCTGATTTCAGCATCAGCGGCGGGATTTCCAAGAACAAAGGGATGGTAGCTAAAATCAAAGAAAAAGCCGGACTGGAACCCCTGCTGGCTCCGGACCCGCAACTGGCCGGCTGTCTGGGTGCCGCTCTTTTTGCCATGGACCGGGTGGAAGGCAAAGGCAAACGGGAAGAAATGAAAATCAGCTACGGCTATACCGATGGTACTGGAGATTATTATATTACTCTGGACAGCAGCAAATGCGATGGCTGCGGGAAGTGCGTGCCGGCCTGCCCGTCCGGAGTCTGGGAAGTCGGCCGCAACCAGCACGGCCAACCTAAAGCCAGAGTTAAGGAAGAACTCCGGAAAAAACTGCATCTGGTCTGCCCGGGTTTCAAGGCCTGTTCGACCACCCATGCTAATAATTGCCATTCCGCCTGCCCTAACGCGGCAATCAGCCACCGCTGGTGAAAATAGCTTAGAGCATATTCTCAAGTTTGACGCAGCAGCCGTTGTTTTTTTCAATACACAAATTCGCAACTTTCCATAATACATGCGTAATTACGATATTATAGTAAGTTGAAGGGCGTTTTAACAATTGGTGCGGGGAACTTCGCCGGGGCGAAAAGGCCTTAATTCAACATCCAGCCGGTTCGGTCTCAAATCTCATTCGATGATTGACAATTTCAATGTATATCGGCTAAATTTTTCACTAGTACAAAATTTCGTAACTAAATCAATATTTATGTTTTCCTAGCAATGAAAACGTGGCATCGACAGGTTCTGGTACCAACTCGAAGCTCCCAGTACAGGCGAGATCTGCAACCAACCGATACCCGTTTGTTTTCTTTATTTAGGGTGCCCCTCGCAAAGGGATTCAGGAACTCCGCTTCACCGGTCTTCTGAAACCGGAGCGGAGATTTTGAGGGCAGATGGGTTCACACTGGGTATAAGGCGATTTTTGAATTCTAGAATTATGTCATAAAGCGGCGAGGTATGTTGAAAAATAAATTTATCACACTATCAATTTGTTTCCTGTTTATTCTTGGATTAACCGTTTTTTTCGCGGCACCCGTCCAACCGGCCTCCGCCGAATCGCTGGTTATCAGTGTGCCGGCCTCCGCTCTTCCGGCAGAGTCATCAAGCGGTCCGGTCAAAGTCAAGGTTGGAATTTATGTACTTAATATCGGCAGACTGGATACTTCAACTGGCGCGTTTACCGTGGATTTTTATCTTTCTTTTACCTCGGACACTCCCAGCGACCCGGGTAGATTTGAATTCATCAATGGGCGCGCTACCACGATTGATAAATCAATCGATGAACCGACATCCAAATTTTACCGGATTCAGGCCGCCCTGACCAGCAACCTCAACCTTTCCGATTATCCTTTTGACAAGCATAATTTAACCATTGAAATCGAAGACAAAGAACAGACCATCAACAGCCAGGTATACGAAGTTTATTATCCCGACAGCGGCATAGACCCAATCGTGCAACTGGCGGGCTGGAACATCTCCGGCTTTGATGCCGAGGTGGTGGAGCACCGTTATGAACTGTGGGACACTACTTTCTCCAAATATATTTTTAACATTCAGATCGAGCGTATCACTCTGGCGGCCATTTTAAAGACCCTCCTGCCAGCCTTCATCATTGTCATGGTCGGTTTACTTTCACTTCTGCTTTCGCCGGATAAAATCATCCCGCGCCTGACGCTTAATACCGGCGCCTTCACCGGCGCGGTCCTGTTCCATTTGAATATGACATCATCTCTGCCGCCGCTGGGCTATCTGACGGTAGGTGATAGATTTATGTTAATTAACTATCTGGCCCTCACGCTCTCACTGATAAGCACGCTGTTAGCCCTTTATTATGTGGATAAAAAATTGCAGGTCAAAGCCGACCGTATCCATAAACTGGCCCTTGCTATCGTTCCCTTGATCTGGCTGGGTTGCCAGAGTTTGAATTTTTTGCTGAGATGAAATAAATTAGTTGGCTCATATTAGCCGGCTCTTCTGCTTTAGGTAAGTGAACCACGGCAGGCGCTGGCTTGACGAGTTGATATGAGGTTCCAGTTCGAACAGAGCAAGCCTGGCGGAATCTGATAAAACAAATCAATTTGCAGGCTTCTTTTCAATATGCGGAAATGCACTGCCAGGCTTATTCACCAGTACCAATTTTGTGGATATTAAGTCCGTAAGCCTTGATTTTATTATAGAGGGTCATGCGTGAGATGCCCAGATGGCGGGCGGCCTCGCTGCAGTTGCCTCCGGCTTCGATCAGTACGTTATAAATATGATTTTTCTCAATTTCCCGCATAGTTTTCCCGGCGGGCGGACGGGGTTGGGAGTGAGGGCTCTGGGGTGACAGGTCGGTTACCTGTATAACTTCACCTTTGGAAAGGATAACCGCCCTTTCAATCGCATTTTCCAACTCGCGGATATTTCCCGGCCAGTCATGGTGCAAGAGAAAATCGTTGGCATCGCTTGAAAACCCGGTCACCCGGCGTTGATTTTCCTCGTTGAACCTTAAAAGAAATAACTCAACCAGAATCGGGATATCCTCTTTGCGTTCCCTGAGGGGCGGCAGTTCAATGCTGACCACACTCAAACGGTAATATAAATCCTCACGGAAACTGCCGGCTTCGATAGCCTTTTTCATATCAATATTGGTGGAGGATATCAAACGAACATCCGACTTTAGCTGTTCGGAACCGCCCACTGGAGTAAAGGCCTTTTGCTCAAGCGTTCTTAAAAGATGGACCTGAAAACTGGAATCGAGACGGCTCACTTCATCCAGAAACAAGGTCCCCCCGCTGGCCAGTTCCATTTTGCCTTTCCGCTGGGACACTGCCCCCGGGTATGCACCGGTTTCATGACCGAACATTTCACTTTCAATCATGTTTTCCGGCACGGCCGCACAGCTTACTACCACAAAGGGTTTATTCCGCCGGAAACTCTGGCTGTGAATGGCCCTGGCTACCAGTTCCTTACCCGTCCCGCTTTCACCATATATCGAAACCGGAGCATTGCTTTTAGCCACTACTTTGATCATTTCCACAATTTTCTGCATGCGCGAACTTTTGGCTACGATGCTCTCAAAAGTATACTTTTCTTCTATTTTCTGGCGGACTGTAAGATTGGCTGACGGCTCGGCTAAAACTCTGTCCATTTTGTCCACAATCTGATCCACCATGGGTTGCAGAACCGGTTTCTCAATATAATCAAAAGCGCCTTCTTTTATAGCGTTGATAGCGGATTGGACACTGCCGGAAGAGGTCATCATCACCACCAGCAATTCAGGGACGATCTGGCGGGCTTTTTTAAAGATTTTCAAGCCGCCTTCACCAATCAGGTTCAGATCAATAAATGCAGCCTGGGGAGTCTCACGCCTGACTAGCTCCAGGGCTTCCTCACTATTTTCAGCCGTAAAAACCTGTTGACCTTGAGCCGTCAGCCAACTCTGTAAAGAATTAAGGAAAATGGCATCATCATCAACTATTACTATTTTCATATTTTAGCCTTGCCCATGAACAAACACTCTTCTTAAAAACCTGTTTTTCGCCGCCACCTGGCGGGGCCGGTTCATAATCCCACTTCCTGAACATTTATGGTCTGGCGAACTGTTTGTATAATTATTATACTACCTTCCCCCACAATATCAAAATTCCCCAGGCACTACAACTGGCTTTTTACTCCTCATTTTTAAAAAAACACTTAAAATAAAGGCCAAAAGGAGGAAAAAGAGTGCAAACTGCCAAATATTACATGGCAGATGAATTTCAAGTACCCGGTTTAAAAACGGTGGCTAAATATTTTACGACCGGACAAGGGAACTCCAACCCGGGCATATCCGGCAGGTGTATCATTATCATAAACTGCCATAGACATTGTTGCGCTGATGACGTCACTCTGTTAAACTCGGATATGCTATAATTAGGGTAAAATCGGTTAACAATTCAAGGAGAATAAACCAATAGAACGCCTGGTTTCAGGAAAAACCGAAAATAAAGAAGACGCTGTACTGGAAACCAGCCTCCGGCCGCGCAGTCTGAATGATTTCATCGGTCAGACCAGACTCAAAGAAAATCTGATGATAGCCATTTCAGCGGCCAAAGGCCGGGATGAGGCTCTGGACCATACTTTGTTATACGGACCACCCGGATTGGGTAAAACCACTCTGGCTTATATCATCGCGACTGAAATGGGCGTCAGTATCAAAATCACCTCCGGTCCGGCCATCGAACGCACCGGAGATTTGGCGGCGATCTTAACCAACCTGCGCGCCCAGGACATCCTTTTCATCGATGAAATCCACCGTCTTTCGCGCGTGGTTGAAGAAGTGCTTTACCCGGCTATGGAGGATTATGCCCTGGATATTATTATCGGAAAAGGGCCGGGGGCCAAGAGTTTAAGGTTAAAACTGCCTCAATTTACCCTGATCGGCGCCACCACCCGCTACGCCATGCTCAGTTCTCCTCTGCGTGATCGTTTTGGCATGGTCAGCCGCCTGGATTTTTATGACAACGAATCAATTGAAAAAATATTGAAACGCTCCGCCGCTATTCTGGGAGTGAAGGCAGAAGCCGAAGGTCTGAAGGAAATCGCCTGCCGGGCTCGCGGTACTCCCCGTGTGGCCAACCGGCTTTTGAAGCGCGTGCGTGATTATGCCCAGGTGAAAAGTGAAGGATTTATCACCCGCGATATCGCTGATAAAGCCCTCCGTCAACTGGAAGTGGACAACATCGGTCTGGATGAGATTGACCATAAAATCCTGGATTCCATCATACGCAAATTTAACGGCGGGCCAGTAGGACTGGAAACCATTGCCGCTTCCATCAGCGAAGAGGCCGACACCATCATGGATGTCTACGAACCTTATCTCCTCCAGTTGGGTTTCCTGGAGAGAACTCCCCGCGGACGGGTAGCTACCGAAAATGCCTATCAGCATTTGAAGATACCTTCCAAATCTACCAGGTTGAACCAGCCTCAACTCTGGAAAACATGAGTTGCGAGAGGAAAACTTTGTCCTGCCGAATCCGCATAATGACCAAATCAGATATTATTCAGGTGACTGCCATTGACCGAGAGGCTTTTCCTACCATGTGGCCGCCGGTCAATTTTACTAACGAACTAAATAATCGCCTGGCTCATTATGTGGTAGCCTGTGATGGATTCATCCAGCCCGAAAATCAACCTCAACCGGCTATCCGGCTGGTTCCGGTGCGCTCATTTCTGGGGATAAGGTGGCCTTTCAACCGCAGTGAACCCCAGTCCAAAACACCCGTAGACTATATTATCGGATTCGTGGGAATGTGGATGATGGTGGATGAAGTACACATCATTAACCTGGCCGTACGTGAATCGATGCGCGGCAAGGGGATCGGTGAAACTCTTCTGATTGCCAGTATTGATACCGCCTTCAAATTAAGAGCCGCCCTGGTTACCCTGGAAGTACGGGCTTCCAACGTTGTAGCTCAGAATTTATATCTTAAATATGGATTTCACAAGATGGGCATCCGCAAAGCCTATTATACCGATAATAAAGAAGACGCCTGGATAATGACCACTGACATAATCACCTCTGACGGCTTCAAGAAAAGCTTTTGGCATAACAAGGAAGAACATTTCAGAAAACAAGGGGATATTGAGTACCTGATGTCCTGAGGCCGTTTTGGTTTATCCGCCACCTGTTCGAATACCAGGGAATATTTCCAATCAGTCTGGGCGCCTTCCGAAAATCCTGATTATTTGATACTCTTGTCCAAAAATTAATTCCGAAACGAGCCTGGATCAAGATTGATTATTTTGATAATGTCTTGATTTTCCATTATGACGGATTGAAAACCAGGTGTCATGCCTGAAGCCTCGAATGGCAAGGCTGAAGGATCTTATTTCGTTGTCATCCTGGAAGCCTCGAACGGCGAGGCTGAAGGATCCGGACGAGGGGGGGCCAGTCGTTACTGTCTACAGCTGGATGCGAGGTACAACCCCTGCTATCTCACTGGAATAACCTTTTACCTTCAGAATAGTAGAATTAACAAAATGGTCAATCCTTCTGAGCTATTTAGACAGTAGTGATTATTTGATAAGATTTTTAGAAACCCAGGCACCCGCGGCGTCCCTTTAGTTCGTCCTGCCCGGCCGTTTTTATCCAGGCCATCAGGCCTTCTCTGGCTTTAAGCAGAGGTGCCTTTAAAGACTCCAACGGCATACCTTCCAGTGTTGAGAGCATTTTAGTTTTGCGGGCAGTTTCAATTCTCTGGTTGAGTTCCTCCACTTTAGCAAAAACTTCAGCCAGCCTGGCCGCCAGTTCAGGGTTTAAGAAACCAGTCTTTTTCCCGAAAGCTTTCCAGGAGGCATTAGCGAACTTTTTGGTAGATTTCGGGTCAACCAAATGGGCTTCAATAGTTCTCAGGCAGTCATCAATGTTGGCCAGGATACCCATCGCGATGTCAACATTCATTCCTCCTGATTTCCGGCGGCGGGTTATATTCCAGACCAGCAAAGCCACAATCAGACCGATAAAAAGCCAGGTAGCCAGCGTACTATCCATCTCTCCACTCCCACTGAACGAAAACAATATTTTGTAAAAATACTGGAATAGTCTGCCGGGTCAGAAACTTTAACCGCAAGCGGGAAGACCTTTTACCTTTCAGAAGCCATTTTCCCGCCCGTGGCCCAGCAGTTTTTAGGATTGTCCCTAAGAATTATTTGCACGGCTTCCGCCGGCACATTGTTTTTGACAAAAGCCTCTGTGATATCTTTGGCCAGGTTTTTTTTCTGCTCCGGACTGCGCCCTTCCCACATTTCCACTATAACAAATGGCATCTTTATCTCCTTGTCTTTATTCTTTATTCTTCAAAGTCAAACAAATGTTGCGTGAAAAATACTTTACCGGAAACCGGTAGCGCGACTCAGGGGCGGATCCGATGATCTGTAAGCCGGCTTTTTTTACCATTTTCTCCAGGCTGCCAAAGGTAAACAGGTGATAAAAGCGCTGTACCACCTGTCCTTTAGTCTTCCAGGGAACGCTGGTCTCATCACCTTTAAACCAGAAACGCGGTTGCCCCCGGTTCCAGACCGTGATAAAAGCTTCTCCCCCCGGTTTCAGCACCCGTTTCAGTTCCGCCAGTGCGGCCATCTGATTTTCACGCCCTTTCAGATGATGATAGGTGGCCACCGCTATAATGTAATCAAAAGACCGGCTGGCGAAAGGCAGAAATCGGGCATCTGCCACCAGTAAATTCACCTGAAATTCATATTTATTTGAGTAGCGGCGGGCCATCTTAATCATTTCTGCCGAAAAATCCAGGCCGAAAAGTTTGAAGCTATCATTAAACGGCATAAAATCCGGTCCATGGCCGCAGCCAATATTAAGCAAACTGCCCCCGCGCCACTTTTTTGCCAGACTTTCCAATTCTTTTCGGAAGATGGAATGATGGCGAAAACTGTACCAGCCGGAGGCCATTTGGTCGAATACCTCAATCTTCGGTCTAAATTCGGTTTTGTTTTTGATTCTTTCTTTCATATTTACCTGTCTGCCAACATTCGCCGCTTTTCCGAATTTTTTCCTTTTTTCCTGTTTGACCGGTTGTTCGGCCTTTCGCAACTGCCCTCATTATCATCCTGCCGGACGAATCTGGTAAACTGATATAAGGTAGTATATATGAAAAAAATCACCAGAACAATATCCGGCATAACTCCGGTAGCGCTGATGACAGCACCGATGGGTTGTCCGGGTCAGTGTGTTTATTGTCCCACTTTTTCGGTTACTCCACAAAGTTATACACCTGATTCACCGGCGGTTATCCGTGCCCGAGCTTATGAATATGATGCTGCTCGACAGGTTGAGTCGCGCCTGAAAACCCTGGCCGATATGGGCCACCTGACTGAGAAAATAGAGTTGATTATCATGGGCGGTACTTTCCCGGCGGCGCCTCCGGAATACCAGTATAAATTCATCAAAGATGCATTTGATGCCCTGAACGGAGTTAAATCCGGCACTTTGGAAGAAGCCCAACAGATAAATCAGACCGCTCGCCACCGCTGTACCGGCCTGTGTATTGAGACTCGTCCGGATTTTTGCAGTCAGGCTGAAATCAACCGCATGCTGGAATTAGGCTGTACCAGGGTAGAACTGGGCGTTCAAATGCTGAGCGATAGTATTTATGAAACAGTGAAAAGGGGTCACACCGTTGAGGATGTAGTCAAAGCTACCGCTTTACTGCGCCAGAATGCCCTCAAAGTTCATTATCACTGGATGCCGGGATTGCCAGGCTCCAGTCCGGAAGAAGATTTACGGCTTTCCAAAATGATTTTTGATGACCCGCGTTTCCGTCCGGACGGGATTAAACTTTACCCCACCATGGTAGTTGAAGGCACTGAAATGGAAAAATGGTTCAAAGACGGCCGCTACCGCCCTTATGGCGAAGAAACCATGCTGGACCTGATTTCTCATATCAAAGCCCTGATTCCCAAATATGTTCGCATTTCCAGGGTATTACGTGATATCCCATCCAAATTCATCGTGGGAGGCTTGCGTGACTCTATCCGCGACCCTGTTCGCCAGCGCATGAAAAAGATGGGGCTGCAATGCCGCTGCATCCGCTGTCGCGAATACGGCTTCCGACTGAGGGACAAACAGACTATCGGGGAACCGCAACTGACGCGCCTGGAATATGCAGCCTCCGATGGAAAAGAGTTGTTCCTCTCCTTTGAAGATGAATTTGAAACCCTTTTTGGCATGATCCGGTTACGAATTCAGTCTAGACCCGTGCCCGGCCTGCCTGCTGACACAGGTGAAAAATGCGGGTTAATCCGCGAATTGCACGTTTTCGGCCCGCAAATGGCTCTCAAACAACGAGATGACTCCGCCGCCCAGCACCGCGGGTATGGTCGCACTCTGCTAAAAGAAGCTGAACGCATTGCCCGGGAAGAATATG
>DATIKD010000037.1:0-1518 GCA_035477965.1 Dehalococcoidales bacterium
TTGAAATTCTAAAAAGTGAGAAACTCAGGTAGGTGATAGAAGTCAGGAGCGCAAGTTCACAATATAATCACATTTTTAAACAAAATCACTGCTGTCCAAAATATTCTTTATCGTATGATGAAAGAAGTCTGGAACCCCTTCCGGCAAGGGTCTGGGGATGTGCCCCAGATATAAAATTCCCCCAGGATTGGGGGACAGGGGGTTGATGATAGTTTTATAAAGAACGCTCGGAATTTCAGGCCTTCCTTGTTTTCCTCGTGCCTGGTTTAGCTTTGTTCTTAAAACTTATTTTGGACAAGAGTGAAGGAAAATAAATACTAATTTGACATGAAGATCATACTAAGACTAATTGTCTTTGCCCGGAAACGATGGGCGACCCTGCTTTTGGGATTATTATGCATCAGCATCAGCACCGCAGGCGGTCTGCTTATACCCAGATTACTGGGTACTGGTATTGATACGGCGCTGACTTCCGGAAGTAAAGATACCCTGGTCGAACTGGCCTTTATTATACTCGGGATAACCCTCTTGAGAAGCGCCGGCCGCTTTGGCGATACTTATATCACCCAACTCGTTTCTCAGCAAGCTTCCTATGATATCCGGAACGCTCTTTATGACCACCTGCACCGGTTAGGTTTTGCCTATTATGATAAAGCTCAAACCGGTCAGATTATGTCCCGCTGTACGGCCGATATCGAAGCCGCGCGCCTGTTTTTAAGCGCCGGTTTACTTAACCTTATTCAGATATTCATAGTAATAGTCGGCGTTGGATATTTGCTTATATCCATTAACTGGCAGTTAGCCTTGCTCACTTTAGCTTTTATGCCGGTGATTTTCTGGCAAACACTTTACGTCAGTCACCGGCTCCAACCTGTCTGGCTGAAAGTTCAGCAACTGATAGGTTCGCTTGGGGTGAGCTTACAGGAAAGTCTGTCCGGAATAAAAGTAGTTAAAGCCTTTGCCTTGCAGTCCAGGGAGGAACAGAAATTTTCTAATGCCGCCAGTGCCCACTATGATGCCCAAATGGCAGCCGCACGTATACAGGCTATCTATACACCCGTAATGGCACTGCTGGTAAGTATACCTACCGTCGTGGTTTTGTGGTTCGGCGGATATCAGGTGATAAACGGGAATATGACTATCGGGGGTATAACCCAGTTCATTCTCTATCTGGGTATGCTGGCTGGATTCGTTTCACGTCTGGGTATGCTGGCCAACATGATTTCGCGCACCATTTCAGCCGGAGAACGGGTCTTCGAGATTCTGGATACCCGGCCTCTGGTGGTTGATAAAGCGGAGGCCGTCCAGTTAGCTAAGGCCAAAGGAGCGGTATCTTTCAAAGACGTCAGTTTTGGTTATGGTGCAACCGCTCCTTTACTCCACGATGTCAGTTTTGATGTGCAGCCGGGGCAACTGGTAGCCCTGCTGGGTGAATCAGGAAGCGGTAAAACAACGATTATCAATCTGATACCCAGGTTCTATGACATAACCGGCGGCAGCATCAAAATTGATGGTATT
>DATIKD010000038.1:0-1919 GCA_035477965.1 Dehalococcoidales bacterium
CAGTATCCTGTCTATAAATGTGAATATGGCCGTGAAGGTGCAAATGCGGTTGAAACACTTTGATCAACCAGTTAAAGGCTTTAATTCCCTGGTGCGGAAGGTCGTCCATATCGTGGACGTGGAAAGGCGGTGCGTGGGTCACAAATACGTCCAAATATCGCCCAAGCCTGATCTTGTTGATCAACAAACCCGGCACCAGTCGGAACACTTTCATCCAATATTCGTTTTGCGTATATTGGTAAGGACCCCGATTGTATCTTCCGCTGCCTTCAAGACCAGCCAAAAGTAGCCCTGTGTCATCCTCATGCACTTTCTGATGAAGGTCGATCGCTCCCCAGGGAGAGGTCCTGAAGGCTCCAGAATCAGTATATTCAATCTTGCTGGCATGGTTGCCCCTCACATAATACAGGGGAATATTCAGCATTTCCGTGATGTATTCAAGATAAAAATACGGTAGGTCGCCGCATGAAATGACCAGGTCAACATCCTGAAACCTGTCACGGATCATTGGGCTGTAGATGAACCCAATTTCAGTATCGCTGACCGCCAGAATTTTCATGCCATACCCTTAAGGGGTCGAGATATCATTACCAAAGGCGGTAACGACCGCAATCGCCAGGGTGCGTGTGTGTGAAATGGAAACGCTCCAGGATTTCCAGCCAGCCTTTTTCGCGACCTGGACTGCGTTACCGTGCAGGAATAACTCCGGCTTCCCCTGTGGGTTTTCGAGAATTTCAAGTTCCTGCCAGCTGATGATGCCGATGCCGCAGCCGAGGGCTTTGGCAGACGCCTCCTTGGCGGCAAACTTGCCCGCCAGGCGCTGAAGCGATCTGTTGGCTTCATCCCTTTCTTTTTGGGTAAAAACACGGCGGAAGAATCGTTCCTTGATGGCCTGATTCAGGTTCTCAAAACGATCGATCTCAACCAGGTCAACCCCATTGTAGATGATGGTCATGAACCTTTAACCTTACCGGAACCAGGCCCGGCGGACGCGATTACCAGTTTTTTTGGGTCAATATATTTTTGGGCTGCTTTCAAGATCTGCTGCGGGGTTACATCCCTGACCAGGTCTGGATATTTCTGAAAATAATCCAAACCCAGGTTGAAACGCTCCAGGTTGAGGATCGAATTGGCTACACCTGAATTCGATTCAAGTGAAAGGGGCAGGCGGCCGATGTAATTCGCCTGGCTGTCTTCGAGTTCAGATTGAAGGACGGGTTCTGTGATAAAGCGTTCCAGTTCTTCGATGATCAACTTGATGGCTTTATCCATGTTGGCTGGGTTAACACCCGCAGAGACTTCCCATGAGCCGCTTTCGATCCACGAATTGACACTTGTTGAAGCGTAGTAGGCCAGGCCGGCTTTTTCGCGGACGGCATCCCCAATGCGGCCCATCATGCCAAATTGACCGAGGATGTTGTTGCCAAGTGAAGCGGCAAGATATTCGGGAACATTACGCTTTGGACCGAGTGTGCCCATGACAATATCTGCCTGGCTTTTCCCAGCCAGGGGGATGTGTTCGCGCAAAGTCTTTTCAAGCGGGTGGATCTGTGGGTAACTGATCAAAGTGTTCAGTTGCGGGTTTTTCCAATCGCCCAATTTGTTTTCGATCAGGTCAAACACGTTTTCAGCTGTTACAGCTCCGACAACGACCATGACCATGTTTGTCGGTCCATATTGACGGCGGTGAAAATCAACCAGGTCTTGCCTGGTGATGTTCAACACAGTTTCTGTGAAGCCATCTTCAGGATACCCATAAGGGTGACCCGGAAAAAGCAATCTGTCGAAGGTTATAGAAGCCATGTCGCCGGTATTCTGGGCACGGATGGCCAAACCGGTGAGAAGTTGGTTTTTTAATCTCTCAAAATACTGTTCCGGAAAGACGGGGTTCAGGATGCAATCAGAGAGGGTATCCACCA
>DATIKD010000039.1:0-3047 GCA_035477965.1 Dehalococcoidales bacterium
CCGCAATGTATTCGGATTAATGTTACTGGCTAATACGGCTCTTGTTTTCGGACTGGGGCTTGTTCAGCTCTATTTCTGGTTAAATGTAGTGGGACAGGGCTCATTCAGTGTTTACAATGTCCTGGCCATGGGCTTTTTCCCGTTCATAGTTGGAGACCTGATCAAAGTCACTGCGGCCGCTGCTGTAGCCTGGGCCATTTCACCTAAGAAATAATTCCGGCCGATACTTTCAATTTCTTCATATAAAAAAGCCTCCAATACGGAGGCTTTTTGTTTTGTATTTTTTCAGTTAAACAGCGTTTAGTTTTTTGACCAGTAAATCCCGTATTATTTTTGGATTAGCCTTGCCGCCCGAAACCTGCATCACCTGTCCTATCAGGAAACCCATGGCTTTACCCTGCCCATTTTTAACATCCGCTACTGCCGCCGGTTGGGACTGCAATACTTTATCGATAAGTGAACCCAGGGCGTCCGGATCTGACAATTGACGGAATCCGCGGGCACTGACCAGCGCCTCGGGAGATTCCTGGCTTTTAAATAAATCAGCCAGAACTTCACGCGCCGCGTTGGCATTAATCTCTTCATTTATCAACATTTTAAGGAGCGCTGCCAGGCGGCCGGGGGTAACCGTCGAGGTACTTAATTCCTGCCGTTTTTCTTTCAAGGCTGGAATTAGCTGAGTGGTAAGCCAGTGCATGGCCACCCGTGGGGCAACCCCCTCCTTGAGTAAGGCTTCATAATAAACCGCCACCTCCTGTTCGGAACTCAGGAAGGCCGATTCTTCAGCCGTTAAACCGTACTGGCGCATAAATCGCTCAGCCCTCTGGGCAGGCATCTCCGGCAGGCGTGCCCGCAGGTTTGCAACATCCTCTTTGGAGAGCTCAATCGCAGGAACTGAAGGGTCAGGTACGCAAGGCCCGCTGAATTTTGCGCGCATCGGGACAGTAACCTTTTTTTCCGGGTCCCAGAGACGGGTGTGCAAAATCACGCTTTCTCCGGCCTGCAGGGCGGTACCCTGACGTTTAATTTCATAAGCAATGGCATCACCCACGTGCCGGACTGAGTTCATGTTTTTCACTTCCACCTTGGTATTCATCTGCGAGGTTCCCGGCGGACGTATGGAAATGTTGGCATCGACCCGCATCGTTCCATTCTCCATGCTGCAATCCGAGGAGCCGGCTGAACGCACCTGGGTACGCAGTGCTTTCAGGAATTCCATTGCCTGAAAAGGTGTACGGAAATTCGGTTCAGTGACGATTTCCACCAGGGGAGCCCCCGCCCGGTTAAAATCAACCAGGCTAATGGGAGTGCGCCCTTCCATTTCATGTACCAGCTTGGCCACATCTTCTTCCATATGAACGTGATGCAGCCGCAGGTATTTTTGCTGGCCATTCTCATCCTTGATTTCTACACCACCACCCCGTGAAAGGGGAAAATGGGCCTGTGATAACTGATAGCCTTTGGGCAAATCCGGGTAATAGTACACTTTTTGGTCAAAAGCGCTTCTGGGCTGAAGCTCCGCGCCCAAAGCCAGGCAAATCAGCGCGGCTTTCTCGAGTGCCTCCTGGCTGAAACGAGGTACCGCTCCGGGATACCAAAGGCAAACCGGACAGGTATTGGTGTTGGGCTCATCACCCGGCCGGTTAGGGCAGTCGCAAAACATTTTGGTGGCACAATTGAGTTCAACGTGTATTTCCAATCCAATCACTGCTTCGAATTCCAAGGTCATTTCCCTCCCCGGTTTTGACTGACTAAATACTCTCCCAAAGAGAGGAGTAGCCCGTCATTCAATCTCAGCCCTGCCAGTTGAATACCGCCATTTCCGGTACCATCGGCTGGCAAATAGAGAGCCGGCTGGCCGGTAACATTAGCAAAAACTGTGGTGTTAAAGAGAGAGTATGTCTCAGCCAATGATAAAGGCAAAGCGGATGGCTTATATCCCGCAGCGGGCAACACCAGAAAATCAACCTGTTTATTAATGGCCTGCATCTCCCCCACCAGGCGCGCGCGCAAACGGCAGGCATTTTCATAAGCGGCGTAACGCTCAAACTGGAAATAAGCCCCCTGAAATAAAAAGCTTTTCAGTAGCGGCCCAAACGCAGCCGCACGTGTAGACATATACATTTCGTTCCAGTTTTTGGCTCCCGGTGAACGCTGGCCGTAGCGCACTGAGTCATAGCGCCCGGCACAGGATGAAGCCTCCACCGAGCCTACGATTTTATGCACAGCAGAGAATAACGCAAAATCCGGCAAGGAAAATTCACGAACGGTAAAACCCTTCTTTTTTAAATCCGCCAATACTGACTGGAACTTGTGTCTCTCTTCAGTCGACAGGCTGTCCTGTGATTCGGTTATCAAACCGGCGGTCAAAGAAGAAGGCTCGATTCTTCGGGGTGCGAAATCCGGCGCCTTTTCAACCGGCAGAGAGTAATCCAGTTCGTCTTGCCCTGCCATCGTTTTCAAAATATCCCTGACACAAATGAGGCTTTTTGAAATGACACCGCAACTCTCCATGGAAGGAATCAGACCTATCAGACCGTAACGGGAGATTGTTCCGCTGGTAGGTTTAAAACCATAGACCTGTGCCGCTGAAGCCGCCAGACGGCTTTCGCCCATTAAATCCAATATTAACTCCGCTTCTGCCTCTCCCTGCTGCACTGCCCGCCCGGCCCGGCTGTTATGCATCCCTAAACCAAATTCACTCATCAAGGTTGATCCGCATAATACTGCTCCGGCCTGCCGCAACCGGCTGACCATGGTAGAGTCTTCCACAGCGATAAAACGGTTGAGGGCTCTGGATCCGGCATCAGTCGGCCAACCGGCCGCTGAGATGTTGGGTTGAATAGCTATTTTTAATCCCTGCAAACTGCCGCCGTTAGTACCTTCGGCTTCCGGATTGCGGTAGTAAAAGACTGAATCCATCAAATATCTCCCTTTAGTCCAATATGCTGGCTACTTTAAAGTAACTGCCCTTGACTGACGGGGCATTTTTGAAAAGCTGTCCGCTTTGAGCCAGCGGCGAGCGCCTGGCTACATTTCCAGGACGC
>DATIKD010000040.1:0-16510 GCA_035477965.1 Dehalococcoidales bacterium
ACCAAATCAACAATAACCAGGATTCCCTTCAAACCTTCACCGGATCATCCTTGGCGCAGAACAATTAGAGTCTAATTCGATTAGGAGGCTACTGACATTTTCGCTTGACATATTTACTGACATTTTCGCTTGACAACGACACGTACGATGCCGACTTGAAGTATTTGCAAATTGGTTTTGAATAGTGTAACATTGATTAAGATGGTTTCGGTTTCGGTTACCGATACTTGGTTTCAATCATTGCGATTCCCCGAGCATTGGATGACCATACACGAACCCAAAAATATTTTAGGAGGTCATCCAAGTATGGCATTATCAGAAAAATCATTAGTATGTTCCGATTGCGGAAAATCCTTCGCCTTCACCGTTGAAGAGCAGGAATTTTTCGCCTCTAAAGGTTATACTAATGAGCCCAAACGCTGCCAGATCTGCCGCCAGAACAGGCGTTCAGAAAGGTTTGGCAACAACAGCGGCGGTGGAATGAGCCGGGGCGGCGGTGGCGGACGTGAAATGTTCCCCGCGGTCTGCGCTCAGTGCGGAACCAACACTCAGGTCCCCTTCCAGCCTCGCGGCGACAAACCGGTTTATTGTAGAGATTGCTACAACAAAACCAGAGCCTAAATCCAGAGATTTAGAACACCAAAAAGCCGGAGAATATTCTCCGGCTTTTTATTTTCCCTTCAGCGGCGGGCTAACCCGATCAAGTCCCGTATGTCCCGGCAGTTATTTTCCTGCAGATATTTTTTCAACCCTGCCAGAATTTGCATGGGGGCGTGAGGGTTTACCAGATTGGCGCTGCCAATTTGCACAGCCGCGGCTCCTGCCAGGATAAATTCCAGGGCATCGGTAGCTGTCATAATCCCTCCGCAGCCAATCACTGGGATTTCTTTCACGGCGCCGGCCACTTCATACACCATGCGTAAAGCCACCGGCTTAATGGCTGGTCCGGACAGGCCGCCGGTTATATTGCCCAGCACCGGCTGACGGGTTTTGACATCAATCGCCATCCCTTTTAGTGTATTTATCAGCACTATGGCATCCGCGCCGGCGGCCGTCACGGCCTGCGCAATTTTCACCACCTGATGAGTATTAGGGGTTAATTTGACCCAAACCGGCAGGCTGGTTGAGCGGCGTACGGCCCCGGTTACCGCAGCGGCAGCTTCGGGGTCGGTCCCGAATTCAACTCCTCCGCATTTCAGGTTGGGGCAACTGATGTTTACCTCCAGGCCGCTGATACCCGGCACACCATCCAGCCTCCGGGCTAAAAGGCCGTATTCTTCAATGCTGTTACCGGCTATGTTAACAACAACCGGAACTCGCCATTTCGCCCAGATTGGAGCTTTCTCTCGTATCAAAGCCTCTACTCCGATGCCCTGCAGACCGATGGCATTTAAAATTCCGGAGGCTGTCTCAGTAATGCGCGGCTGGGGATTGCCTGCCCGCGGTTGGAGAAAGATGCCCTTGCAAACGATGGCGCCCAATTCCTGGATATCATACAGGTGTTCAAATTCCGTCCCGTAGCCGAAAGTGCCGGAGGCTGTAATAAGCGGGTTTTTCAAACTGAGGCCAGTTTTGTTCCGGGGAGCAGTTTCAACCGCCAGGTTCATGAATGGCTCCTTCATCGCAGGTTATTTTGATTATAGTCCGGCCCAGTCTGAGTTGCAAAAATATCAGTGACTATCTTTAAAGAAAAATAGCGCACCGGATTAAGTATCCGGATGGACAGCTCCGGCCCGATTAAGGCGAGCTATCTGAACGCCGATCTGAGCAGGAGCTTCAGTTGTCCTTAATTTCTATCACACTGCCGGTCTGGTTGAAAATGAAATCTTTCCCGTAAGTCTGGGCTAAAAGCAGAGTGGCCGGCATACCGGTACAATGGCAAACCGCCAGCTTTTGCACGCCCATTTCATTCAGAGCTGAAATAGCCAGCCAGACCTGCTCATCCTTGGAATCTTTGAGATGACTGCCGCCGACAACCATATGGATTTTGGCTTGCCCGGTCACCTCTCTGGCATGGCGGAGGATATTAATCATACCCCGGTGGGCACAACCCAGGACCACCACCAGTCCCAGAGGAGTAGATATTATCACTGAAAGGTCATCCAGCAGAGGGTCCGGTATAAAAACGTCACCGGCCTTTTGAATAAAAGAAGAAGCAATCTTCTCAAAATCGGTGGCCATCGGAATTTCACCGCTGGTTATTATTTTCTCGGTGATTGTCACCGGCTCGCGGCTGAGAATAAAGCGAGCGCCAAGGTCTTCCAGCTTCTGACGGTCGAAGGGCAGACCGATATAACGCTCCGGTTTGCCTTTAACGCGCGAGTATTTGGGAGCAAAGACGTCCGGATGGGCAACAATAGTCACCTCATGCCCGATGGCTGTTAATAACTGTTGCAGGCCGCCGGTGTGGTCGTAATGCCCATGGCTGAGGATAATGGTATCTATGGCGGTCAAATCTACTCCCAGCAATTCGGCATTCTTTATCACCGAAAGTCCGGCCCCGCTATCCATCAGTATTCGGCGTTCTTTTTGCTCTATCAGAATGCTCAATCCCCATTCTGCCAGCACATCCGGTTGACCCGCCGTGTTTTCACTCAAAGTAATAAGACGCATGGCCGCTTTTCCCCAACTAATGCACTTTAGTATTCGTCCTCTCAGGCAACCGCGGAAATACTCCGAACAAGCTTAAGTTTAACAAAGATAGCCGGCCTGGTTCAATACTATCAGTAGTTCGCTTATCCGGTTTCCAGTCCCGATTTCAGGATGGAATAATGAGTACCCGCTATTTATTGGATATTCTTTTAGGATGATAGTTGATTATTGCGTCAAATTATGTTACATTTGCGCCAAGTGATATATCTCGGCACTTCAGGATTCAGTTATAAAGACTGGGTGGGTGAATTTTATCCTGCAGGGCTCCAACCCAGAGAATGGTTGTCTTTTTATGCCCGTGAATTCAAGACTTGCGAGATAAATGCTACTTTTTATAACCTGCCTACCCCGGCGGTAATGCAGGGGATGGCCAATAAAACCGGGGCTGATTTTCTGTTTGCCATAAAAGCCAACCAGGAAATGACTCACCGGCGCGAAGGCCGCAATGTCTGCGAAGATTTTCGCAAAGCACTGGAACCGCTGGAGCGAGTCGGGAAGCTGGGATGTGTTTTAGCCCAGTTTCCTACCAGCTTTGACTTTAACAATAAAAACTGGGAGTACCTGGCCGGCCTGCGCAGAGACTTATCGGGATTGCCGCTGGTGGTGGAATTCCGCAATGCTCGCTGGCTGAAAGTAGAAGTGTTTCAGTGGCTGCGCCGGCAGGACATTGGATTCTGTTGCGTAGATGAACCACGACTGCCCAACCTGATGCCGCCGGTGGCTGAAGCTACCGGGAAAATAGCCTATGTCCGGTTTCACGGCCGTAATAAAGAGAAATGGTGGCAGTATAAAGAAGCCTGGGAACGCTATGATTATTCCTACAAATCAGAAGAACTGAAAGAGTGGCTGCCGCGCATTAAAAAACTGGAAAGTCTATCCGAAAAAACTTTTATTTTTGCCAATAATCACTGGAAAGGGCAATCGATAACCACCATCCGGCAGTTGCAAAAATTGCTGGCATAAAGTGAGGTTGCCCGGGTTAACACTATAATAAACAACGCCATCCAGCCGTTGTTTTTATTGATTCATCTGTATCAAAATATTTCGGGAGGAACCTGGTATGACAATTTCAAAACCCCAAAAAATTCGTCAAATATTGGATGCGGAAAGAAAAAGAATCATGGAAGGACTGGAACAGCTAACCGCTCCGCGCTATACTGATGAACGGCGGGAGGGTAGCCCCTTCGGCAAGCGGGAAGAAGAAGCGACTGAATCCATGGAACTGGAAAAACGGTTGGCGCTTGAAAGTCGTCTGAAATCACTGCTGATGGAAGTTGACCAGGCATTAAAGAAGCTGGATAATGGTAGTTACGGGGTCTGCGAAATGTGCCGGCTGCCAATTGATCCTGCCAGGATGGAAGCCTTGCCTCAGGCAATTTATTGTATGGCCTGCAGACAAAAAATGAAAAATGCTAAAAATCTGCCCACTACAGGATAAATGGAACTGGATTGTATTAGGTATTGCTGCCCTGATAACCGCTTCTGACCAGTGGACCAAGTGGCTGATTCAGAATTCCCTCTATTTAGGTCAGTCTGTGCCGGAAACGGGCTTTTTCCGCCTGACCTATGTCCAGAACACCGGCGCAGCTTTCAGTATCTTCACCGGTCTCAACGATATTCTGGCCGTTTTTGCGATCGTGGGTGCAATTCTAATCCTGACCTTTATTTTTTTCCTTTCACGCCGGTTTCCTTTTTTGGATACACGTCTGAATAAACTAGCCCTGTCTTTGATTTTGGCGGGTACCATAGGCAACTTAATTGACCGCCTCTGGCTGGGATATGTCCGTGACTTTATCGATGTCAGCATTTGGCCGATTTTTAATATTGCCGATTCTTCAACCGTGGTGGGTACCTTGTTATTCGCTTTTTCACTCCTGTTTTTAACTCGTGAAACCGGTATTCACAAAACCCAAACGGGGGCAGGTCCAGCCAGCCCGCAGCCTCCGCCGGAAGCTCAATAAATACCCTCCCGGATGTGTTGAACACCCTCTCTTTTTACTTTCGAACTGATCTTTTTAAACTTATGAATGGCAGCCGATGAACAACCAAAGCTCAACAATAGAATTGATAGTGGATGAGTCCGGATTCCGCCTGGATAAATATGTCAGCCTGAAGGTGCCTGACATCTCGCGGACCCGGGCCCAAAATCTGATCGAGAACGGTCTGATTACCGTTAACGGCAGAACTGCCCGGCCCAGCCTGCAACTGGAAACCGGCAGCCGGCTTGAAATCACAATACCGGCGCCTTCGGCAGTTACACCGGCGGCCGAGCACATCCCACTCACTATTGTTTATGAAGACGCGGATTTGATGGTTGTGGATAAACCGGCCGGAATGACTGTCCATCCTGCCCCCGGTCATTATCAGGGGACGCTGGTCAATGCCGTCCTCGCTCATATCCCGCTGCTGGGAACCGAACAGGGAATTCGTCCGGGAATCGTGCACAGGCTGGATAAAGACACTTCCGGCTTGATTCTGGTGGCTAAAAACGCGGCGGCCCACCTCAAGCTGGCTAACCAGTTTAAAAACCGGACAGTGTCCAAGTATTACCAGACCCTGGTGCGAGGCGCAGTGAAAACTGAAAAAGGCATAATCATCGCTGAAATCGGACGCCACCCCAAAATTCGCCAGCGGATGGCTGTGGTAACCGCCGGACGTCCGGCCAAAACCGAATATAGAGTGGTACGCAGAGTGGGGAATTATACCCTGCTTGAAATCAAGCCGCTGACCGGGCGGACCCACCAGATACGGGTCCATCTGGCGGCCATTGGTTATCCGGTGGTGGGTGATTCTGTTTACGGTGTCAATTCGCCCTATTTGAAACGCCAGTTCCTGCATGCCTGGAAACTGGGATTTAGTCTGCCTTCCAGCGGTGAATACCGCGAATTTACGGCAGAGCTGCCGCCTGACCTGTCCTCAGCCCTGTCTGAAATAGAAAAGGATTCAGTTGAATTCATACCTGAAGGCTCTTCCCGTTGAAGAAAAATAAACAGTTTGATATAAGGAAAAGGAAAAACAATGGATAAACCCGTAAGAGTAAGGTACGCTCCCAGCCCTACCGGCTTCCCGCACGTGGGCAACATTCGTACCGCACTATTCAACTGGCTGTGGGCCAGACATACCGGCGGAAAATTTCTGGTGCGGATCGAGGACACTGATACCGCCCGCACTGTGCCGGGTTCTCTGGAATCTATACTGGACAGCCTGCGCTGGATAGGCCTGGACTGGGACGAAGGTCCGGAAGTGGGCGGACCGCACAGCCCTTACTTCCAATCACAGCGTTTGCCGCTTTACCATCAGGCAGCCGCCGCATTAGTTAAAAGCGGCCATGCCTATAAGTGTTATTGCACCGCCGAAAGACTGGAAGCCATGCGGATTGAACAGCAAAAAAATAAAGTTCCCCCCGGATATGACCGCAAATGCCGTTCAATGTCTGACCGGGAACGGCAAGAGATGGAATCTCAAGGCGCCAAATCCGTAATCCGATTCAAAGTCCCGCTGGAGGGACAGACCGTTTTCAATGACTTGCTCAGGGGCGAAGTGGTTTTTGAAAACCGTAACCTGGATGATTTTGTCCTGCTTAAAACCGACGGTTTTCCGGTTTACCACCTGGCCAATGTGGTGGATGACCACTGGATGCAGATTTCTCACGTCCTGCGGGCGGAAGAATGGCTTTCCAGCACTCCCCGCCATATCCTGATGTATCAGGCCCTGGGATATGAACCGCCGGTTTTTGCGCATATGCCTTTAATACTGGGGCCGGACCGCAGCAAGCTCAGTAAACGGCACGGCGCAGCTACTCTGACCGAATACCGCGACCAGGGTTATTTACCGGAAACGATGCTGAACTTTTTGGCCCTGCTGGGATGGTCGCTGGATGAAAAAACTGAACTGTTCACCCGCCAGCAGCTAGTTGACAATTTTTCTCTGGAGCGGGTCAGCCGCACGGCAGGCATCTTCAACCGCGAAAAACTGGACTGGATGAATGGTGTCTATTTGCGCGGCCTGAGCCTGGATGACTATATCCGCCGGGCTTTGCCTTTCCTTAACAAAGAACTGCCGCCCGATGTACCCAGACCGCTGGATGAAAATTATCTGCGCGGCTGGATACCCCTGATTAAAGATCGCGCCAGGACTCTGGCAGAAATCCCGCAATTAGGCTGGTTTTTCTATCAGGATAAATTGAGCATCGCTCCGGCTGATATATTGATCAAAAATAATCAGACCCTGACTCTGGATATTTATCATAAAATTGAGGATACACTGGAAAGGGTGCCCTTTAATAAAGACGACCTGGAAAAAGAATTCAGGGCTATGGCCGCCAGCCTCACCCTGAAGCCTGGCGAGTTGTTTAACTCCATGCGCACTGCTGTCACCGGACGCACAGTTTCCCCCCCGCTGTTTGAAACCATGGTTGCCATGGGAAAAAGCCGGGTACTGAAGCGTTTCCAGGATGCCGTTCAGAAAATATCCGGCAGTTAAACTTAAAACCTGAATATAATATCCCTGTACGCTTGTATCCAGGGATTTAAAAGAATTGCAGAAAGCACCGGATGAGGCAGGAGGGAAGGATTTGACCTTGAAGCCCGTACCAGATGTCAGGGCGGCGGTTGCCTGCTTCCTTGCCAATTTTAAAAAAATCAGGCATCTGCCTTTTGTGGCAGATAACGAGGTTGAAGTACTTTTTGGCTCTCAAGTGGCCGAAACTCTGACTGAACTGGATGAATATAACCGCCTTCAAGAGATTTGCCTGCGCTGTTCCTCCCGCTGCTGCCAGCGCATAAAATGCGAGTTATACGATGCGCGTTTCAGCGCCTGTCCGGTGGTAAACTGGCGTCCGGCACTGTGCCGGATGCATTATTGTGAGGCGTTTAACCCTATTTTTGCAATCCAGGTGAAAATTTTGGGGGATATTTATCTGGAAAGCCTGATTGCCGCGGCCGGAATTGACCCTGACACAGCCGGCGGATTTGACTGCCCAACTTTTTCACCCCTGGTCCCCGACTTTATATCTGAAATTAGTCCTGTTCTGGCTAATCTGAGAGACGGTAAAACACCCGTTGAGGAAGCTATACGACAAATATCCGGATGGATTGAAACGGGAACCAAAAGTAGATTACTGCCCCGGTTTCCAGGATAAGATCGCGGGATGACGGAAAAACAGATACTGCCCGCCTGGCGGGTAATCGATATCACAGACGAGAAAGGCTGGTTTTGCGGAAAGCTGCTGGCCGATATGGGAGCAGTGGTTATTCGTGTTGATCCTCCCGGCCAACCACTGCCCTCAAGTTATTTCCACACCGGCAAACACAGCCTCACTCTGGCCTGTGACCGTCCTCAAGGCCGCGAGTTGTTTAATAAACTAATTTCAAATTGCGAAATTCTGATAGAAAGCTTCCGTCCGGATTACCTGCCATCACTGGGTCTCAGTTATTCCGACTTAAAGGACCTTAATCCCGGACTGGTTATGGCTTCGATTACCCCTTTCGGTCAGTCAGGTCCGTCCGCTTTGAGAGAGTCTTCAGGATTAACCGCCAGCGCCGCCGGAGGCCAGTTATTTTTGAATGGCGAACCGGAGCGGCCGCCACTGCAGCCGTACGGCCAGCAGGCCTATCTGACTGCCTCACTTTTTGCCGCCAATGGAATCCTCCTGGCTATGCGCCGGAGCAAAGCTTCCCAACGCGGTCAGCACATCGATATTTCTATCCAGGAATGCACTGCGGGGACGCTGGACCATGCTCTGGTGCGCTATTTCAGCCTGGGAGAAATTGCTCGCCGGCAGGGAACTGAATACTGGAATGAGGCCTTTCGTGTTTTTCCCTGCCGTAACGGATTTGTGCTGCTCTCTATCTGGCAAAATTGGGATATTCTGGTGGAATGGATGGCTTCAGAGAATATGGCCGGTGATTTGCAGGATGCCCGCTGGCAAAATCCGGAGGAACGCCGCAGGCACACTGCTCCAATTGTGGAACAAGTCCGGCGCTGGACACTGTCCCATACCGCGGCCGAACTGGTAGAAACCGCCCAGTTGATGCATTTACCCTGGATGCAGGTGAATTCTCCGCAGGATATTCTAACTAATCCACATCTGAAAGAGCGCGGTTACTGGGTTGAAACGGGTGATCCATACCGTCCTTATCTGTTTCCCGGAGCACCGCTAAAAATGAGTGAATCGCCCTGGGGCATAAATCCCGAATTGCCCCGCTCCGGTGATTATAATCGCGAAATCTATCGTAACTGCCTGGGTTTAAGCCACTCGGAAATTGACAGGCTGGCGGATGAAGGCATAATCTAGCCGCTCAGCCGGTCAAGGCCGGATGTCCTGTTCGTCCTGCGTTTGATGATCCTTCCGCCCCTGAAATTGCGCAAAAACAGTCAAGATACCGTTCGAAATGAAGTGTTATACTGCATTTACGAGGTAAGCTATGGAAAACAGTGAAACTATTCGTGCAGTCCAACGCATGCAGGACTACATCGAACAGCATCTGACAGAGCCCATCAACCTTTACAGTCTGGCCCGGACAGCGGGTTATTCCCCCTGGTACTCCGCCCGCATTTTCAAGGAGATGACCGGTAAATCTCCTTTTGACTATATCCGGGCTCTGCGGCTTTCACGGGCTGCCATAGAACTCAGAGAGAAAAAGACCCGGGTGGTGGATGTGGCTTTCGATTTCGTGTTTGATTCACATGAGGGCTTTACGCGGGCTTTTACCCGGCAGTTCGGCGTCAGTCCGCGGGAATACAGCCGCAACCATCCGGAAATCAGGCTCTTCATGCCGGCCCGTACCTCCCGTTATTACCTCGAAAAACAGAAAGGAGCGAGTGATATGACTGAAAAATTAACGCTGAGTCCGGTTTTTGTCCAGGTGGTTGAGCGTCCGGAGCGGAATCTAATCTTGAAAAGAGGCCAAAAAGCCACCCACTACTACCAGTATTGCGAGGAAATGGGGTGCGATGTTTACAGCCAGTTATCCCAAATCAAGGATGCCCTCTACGAACCGGTGGGGATGTGGCTCCCGCCCAAATTGGTCAGGCCGGGGACCTCAATTTATGTCCAGGGAGTGGAAATGCCCCGGGATTACCGAGGGCCGGTACCGGAGGGCTTCGAAATGATTAATCTGACGCCCTGTAAAATGATGGTTTTTCAGGGACCGCCCTTTGACGAAGACAAATGGGAAGATGCCATTTCTGATATTTGGGAATTGATGAAGAAATATGATCCCAGACTGTACGGATTTGAATGGGCGGATGATGACGGCCCGCGTTTTCAAATGGAGCCGCGCGGCTACCGCGGTTATATTGAGGCCCGCCCCGTCCGGCAGGTCAACGTTTAAGGGGGGAGATAAAAACCAACGAGCCTTCGGTCGGGGACAATCCCCACCGAGAGGCTCGTTTCAGGCTTTTAAATCAGGAAAAACGAGGTGAGTGTGAACCGGTCTTAATGAAAAGCTATTTTTTCTTCTTGGCTTCCGGTTTTTTGGGTTCAGGTTTCTTGGCTACCGGCTTGGCGCCGATTACATCATGTTTAACAAATTTTTCTTTGGGGCATCCACAAACACCGCAGATGAACTTGGCGGGCAAATTCTCGAAGGCTACCCCCCTGGGCACTTCATTGGCGGCATCACCAAACCTGGGGTCATAAATCCAGGCGCATCCGCTGCATCTGTATCTGATAATATCTGCCATCTTCGGTTCTCCTTATCCGGTACTTATTTTACTGGTATTATAACAATATTTCGGTATATTTGACCAGTACGCCAACGGTAAAGGGTGTTCAGGCACTAATGCCCGAACACCCTTTAGGGAAAACGCCTGCTCGTCCAGCCAACCATTATTACTGAGGGGATTTTTTCTCCCCATTTATTCCAATCACCACTTCCTGGAAGGGTACAGGTTGACCGCTTTCTGACAGAGCCAGGCGGGCCAGGCGGGTTAAGCCTGAACAGCAGGGTACTTCCATCCTTAAGACTGTCAGGCTGCGGATATCGGAGACCCGTAGAATTTCCGTCAGTTTTTCCAGATGAGCTTCCGTATCATCCAGTTTCGGACAGGCAATCAAGATACTGTGACCGGCCAGAAAATCGCGGTGGAAATCGGGATAGGCCACCGGCACGCAGTGAGCGGTCAAAATTACATCGCTGTCCCGTAAAAATTTAGCCCCGGGCGGCACCAGGGCAAGCTGGACCGGCCAGTGAGTTAGTGTGGAAGGCTGAGCGGCGGCTGATTCAACATGCCTGGCGGGATGCCGCTCCAACTGGCGTTCCGCTAAGCCGGGACAGGCACAGGCCTGCTTGATTTTGGCTTTTTGCTGAACTTCCACATGCCGCATGGCGGCCGCCTCGTCAAATTCTTCCGCTTCTCTTTCGATGATAGATAATGCTCCCTGCGGACACTCTTTCAGGCAGGCGGCCAATCCATCGCAATACTGGTCTTTGACCAGCCTGGCCTTGCCGTCCACCAGCGCCAGTGCTCCCTCTGCGCAAGAATCGATGCAGTCCCCGCACCCATTGCACTTTGCCTCGTCTATCTGGATTATCTTCCTTAAAACTTTAGTCTTCATTTTTTCTCTCCCCGGGAGATTTATTTTTCTCCCTTACACTTCCATCATAAAGCCGAGAAAACAGGAGTTCTATGATATGAATCATATCCGGGAGATTTTAGCTGAACTTCACGGACCGGAAAACACGCGGGGTGCGGTTCACTTTCCGGTTTCTGACCCCGGCTACCTCAAATTGGTAATCAGCGGAAGAATCCGGTAAGCTATGCCGCCTAATAAAATGGCTAAAGATATTTCAGTCACAACCATCAAGAGCGTCCATTTGAGTCCGGTTTCTCTAACCAGCACCGCAATGGTGGAAATGCAGGGAATGTATATCAGGATTACCAGTGAGAAAACCACCATCTGCAGAGGCGACATGATTGAGGTGACTGCCATTCCGCCTGCCATGCTGATCAGCAGGGCCAGGTTGGCTTCCTTACGCAATATACCGATTATCAATAAAACTCCGGCGAAAGCCGGCAGACCCAGCCAGCCGACCGTTACCGGTGACATAAAATCAGTGATATGTTCCAGCCAGTTCCAGACCGCCAGGGCTTCAATCAGCGTGCTGCCGGCCACAATTAACGGTACACCCAGAGTCAAAAAATCTCTGAATCGGGACCAGGCCTGTTTCCAGACGATTCCGAAAGAAGGGAATCGGTATTCGGGTATTTCCATGATTATTCCGGAGGACTGGCTGGGATTTATTTTATTCAGGATCTTGCCAATGACAAAAATGAGGATAAACTGGAAGATCAGCAGGGCTACCGCCCACTGCCAGCCGATGAAAGCGCCCACCAGTCCCAGCACAACCGATGACCGGGCGGAACAGGGCACCAGGGTGGATAGAAATGTGGCTATCAACCGGTCCCGCCGGTTTTCCAGGATGCGGCAGGCCAGGCAGGCCGGCACGTTGCAGCCCAGACCCATAATTAAGGGCAGTACCGCCTGGCCGTGCAATCCCAAAGTGTGACAGGGACGGTCCAGCATAAAAGCGATGCGTGGGAGATACCCGCTCTCCGCCAGCCAGGCCAGTATCAAATAGAAAGGCAGGATGAAACCCACGGCCACAGCAAGCGCGGCATAAAGGCCCACTACACTGCCGTTCCATAGTATAAAATAAGCCGGATGGTTGAGATGAGGATTAAAACGTTCAAAGAGGGACTCAATCAAACCGGCCATCCAGCCTCCGAAAAAAGAGATAAAAACCAGGATGGCCGCCATGGTTACAAAAAACAGGACATAACCCAGTACAGGATGCATAGCCAGGTTGTCCAGCCGGCTTTCGGTATCCCGCTCCGGAACTGAAGTTTGACTGATCTGCTGGGCAATTCTGGCCGCGACGGCATACCTTTCGGAAGCAATTACAGTGGCACTATCCTCACCGTGAATGGCGGACAGTTCAGCCGCTGCTGTATCGCCCAGGGCCGTTACTTCCGGCGCCAGTTTCTTGACTTCATCCGTAATCTGCGAGTCCTTTTCCAGCAGTTTGATTGCCGTCCAGCGAATCGGATACGGCAGATTCACACCGGAGAGAGCCTGGGAGAGTTTTGATACCCGGTTTTCAATCTCCGGCCCGTATTGAATCACTTTCTGCTCGCCTTTACGTCCGGATTGGATTTGCTTCAAGGCAGCATCCACCAGTTCATGCACACCAATGCCTTTGATGGCCACTGTATTGATGACCGGGAAACCCAGAATCAGGCTCAGTTTTTCCAGGTCTGAAAAAATATGTTTCTTGCGCGCAATATCGGTGAAATTCAAAGCCGCCACACAGGGCACACCCAGTTCCTTCAGCAGCAGAGTAAGATAGAGGTTGCGTTCCAGCGAAGTAGCATCCAGGACATTTATCACTACATCCGGACGATTGTTCAGAATAAACTGCCGGGTCATCATTTCATCCGGTGAATAGGCAGAGAAGGAATATACGCCCGGCAAATCCACGATCTTTATATCCAACCCGTGATGAGCCAGGATACCCTCTTTGAGAACCACCGTTTTGCCGGACCAGTTGCCGGTTTCCTGCTCCAGTCCGGTCAACTGATTGAATATAGCGCTTTTCCCTACATTGGCATTGCCTACCATGGCCAAAACTACGGTCTTAGGGGCGGAACCCGCTGGAGACGAAGGCTTGTTCACCATACTAAAATCCCTTCATTTCAACGTTCGTTCTCAACGAATACATTGCAGGCCACTTTCTCGCCCAGAGCGATTTTACTGCCCCGTAGTGAAATCTCCACCGGCCCTTTCAGAGGAGCCATCCGTACAACTTTAATGCGGGTGCCCGGGATAAAACCCAGGTCCTGCAGCCTTTTAAGCGATTTATCATCTCCCCGGATGAAAGCCACAGTGCCCTCCTGTTTCTCTTTCATGGAACTTACGGAGACCACACTGGTTTTTCTTTTACTGACTGACCCCTGATTTTCGTTAGCCCAATTTTTACATTCCGCACAATTATTGAACTCCAGGTCACAGGCGGGAATTTCCTGATTATCGTCCGGACATTTGGCCGGCGCCTTCAGCGTTTGGCAAAGTGCCCTTTCGGTCTCATCCGAAAGGCCGTGCTCCATGGCACAGGCTTCATCGTGGACTTTTTCACTTTTTATTTGCAGGACATCCCACAGGAAACGCTCCATCAAGCGGTGCTTGCGGGTCATTTTTTGGGCCAGTTCGAACCCACGCTGGGTAAGTCTTACGCCCTGATAGGGCTCATAAATGACATAGCCTTCCTCAGCCATTTTCTTCAATTTCTCGGTCACACTGGCCGGCGCCACTTTGATTTTATTGGAGACATCGGTAGTGCTGGCTTTTTGACCGTTTTGGGTAAGGGTAAATAAAGCTTCCAGATATTCCTGAGTGCGGTTATTCATTCCACCCTCCTTCCACCTTTCTTTTTTAGGAGCACCTAATGTTTAGGTCTACCTAAATACTACATTATCCTTTCCCGTCCGTCAATTCCAACGCGGACGGCTGTACTAAATCTGAAACATGAATCCGTATCTGACTGTGAGTTATAATATCTGTTATAATAATGAACGTGCATATTTGTCACTTGTTGAAGCTGTATTCCGGTCAACAAAAAGAACGAGGAGTTAACAGTAAAAATGGCAGCTAAAAAGAATTGGGATGTTAAAGATATACACCTGGCTGAGAGCGGGCGGCAAAAGATAGATTGGGCGGCTCGCGAAATGCCCGTACTGGGACTGGTGAAAGCCCGTTTTGAGCGGGAGAAACCCTTGAAGGGCTATAAAATAGCGGGTTGTTTGCATATTACCAGTGAGACAGCCAACCTGGCTCTTGCACTGCAGGCCGGCGGAGCGGACCTGATATTATGCGCTTCTAACCCGCTCAGCACTCAGGATGAAGTGGCGGCAGCCCTGGTAGAATACCAGATTCCTACCCATGCCATTAAAGGGGAAGATGATAAAACCTATTACAAACATATCAACGCGGCGCTGGACTATAAACCGCGGTTGACCATTGATGATGGCGCGGACCTGGTAAGTGTAATGCACACCAAAAGGCAGGACTTGATCGAGAGCGTGATCGGAGGTACGGAGGAGACTACTACCGGCGTTATCCGTCTGCGCAGCATGCATAAGGAAGGCGCCCTGAAATACCCTATTATTGCGGTCAATGACGCTCTGACCAAGCATTTCTTTGATAACCGCTACGGCACCGGACAAAGTACTTTTGACGGCATCACTCGGGCCACCAACGTACTCTGGGCCGGAAAGACTGTGGTCATTGCAGGCTACGGCTGGTGCGGTCGGGGTATGGCCATGCGGGCTAAAGGCATGGGCTCCCATGTCATCGTCACTGAAATTGACCCCCTGAAAGCGCTGGAAGCGGTGATGGACGGCTATCAGGTAATGCCCATGAAAGATGCCGCCCGCGAAGGCGATATTTTCATCACACTGACCGGCAATATCAATGTCGTTGACAAAGAAGACTTTCTGGTAATGAAAGACGGCGCCATTATGGCCAACAGCGGTCATTTCAATGTAGAAATCAACATCCCGTCTCTGGCAGCTTTAGCCCTGTCCCGGCGGGAAGTCCGCCCCATGGTGGAAGAATTTGTTCTGCCAGAAGGTAAAAAGTTGTTTCTGCTGGGAGAAGGCCGGTTGATTAACCTGGCCGCAGCCGAAGGTCATCCGGCCAGCGTTATGGATATGAGCTTTGCCAATCAGGCGCTGTGCCTGGAATATCTGCTCAAAAATCAGGGTAAAATTAAAACTGCTGTTTACAGCGTTCCGGAAAATATCGATAAGGAAATTGCTCGTTTGAAGTTAAGTTCCATGGGTGTCAAAATAGATAAATTGACCAAAGAGCAAGTTAAATACCTGTCCGGCTGGGAAATGGGCACATAATACTACCATATTCATTTTAGGAGGAGTTGTTTTGACCAATAGCTTTATGGGTTCGCCTAAATATTTGTTTACTTCAGAATCCGTGACGGAGGGCCATCCGGATAAAATTTGCGATCAGATCTCAGATGCTGTTCTGGACGCCATGCTTAAAGATGATCCTTATTCACGAGTTGCCTGCGAGACAGCGGTCACCAACGGGCTGGTAATTGTGCTGGGAGAAATAACCACCACCACTTATGTGGACATTCAAAGCCTGGTACGCCAGGTAGTCAGCGGGATCGGGTATAACAATCCGGATTACGGTTTTGAAGCCAAATCCTGCGGCGTTCTGGTCTCAATCAGCCACCAATCACCGGATATTGCCCAGGGGGTTAACCAGTCCGCTGAAGCCAGAGAAGGTACCGCCGTGGATGAATTGGACAAGACCGGCGCCGGTGACCAGGGGATGATGGTGGGCTTTGCCTGCAACGAAACTCCGGAATTGATGCCTTTGCCGATTGCCCTCAGTCATAAACTAGCCCTGCGTCTGGCCGAAGTCCGCAAGAAAAACCTGGTAAAATACCTCCGGCCGGATGGTAAAACCCAGGTTACACTGGAATATCACCATGGTGTCCCTCACCGCATCTCCAGCGTGGTTATCGGCGCTCAACATAACCCGGGCATTTCTCAGGAACAAATCAAAAAGGATATGATTAATTTTGTCATTAAACCCGTGGTTCCGGCCGAATTGCTGGACAAGGATACCGTATACCATGTCAATGCCACCGGTAAATTCGAAACCGGCGGCCCCGTCTCAGACACCGGCTTTACCGGACGTAAAATCCTGGTGGATACCTACGGCGGGATGGCCCGCCACGGCGGCGGCGCTTTCTCCGGCAAAGACCCCACCAAAGTTGACCGCTCAGCCGCCTATTATGGCCGCTATGTGGCCAAGAACGTGGTAGCCGCC
>DATIKD010000041.1:0-7641 GCA_035477965.1 Dehalococcoidales bacterium
GATCATTAACAAAGAACTGGCTAGAATGGGCTGGAGATCGGTCAATTGAGGTCGCCGCTTGCTTTCAGTCATGTCTTGCCTCTGGTGGAAGAGTCCTTTTAGATTTAATGGTTATCATACAGGTATAACGTTAGCAGCGTCAAGAAGTTGCGTTCCGCCCGGCATTTAAGGCACAATTATTAGTTATGGACACTGCAGTCCAAATTAGGCTCAGAAAGATTGACAACCTGGTTAAAAACTTCCATTCTGGTTGTAAAAGGTTATTCTATGGAATTGTACCCCTCCTCCAGATGCTTCGGCCTCGCCTTTCGAGGCCTCCAGCATGACAGGAAACGGAAGGTCAGGTGCTTGGGCCTCGCTTTGCGAGGCTTCCGGCATGCCACCTTATTTTTATACCCTGTTATGGAAAAATCAGGGTATTATCAACATAATTAGTCTTAACCCAGGCACGTTTCAGAATTATTTTTGGACAAGAGTGAGTTATGGAAGGGAATAAACCGGGTTATCTTGATCTCTATCATTCAGGCGAACTGGCCAAAAGGGCGGAACTGTTATGGGCTCGCCTGGCAGCCTGCGATATCTGCCCGCACCGCTGTGGAATTAACCGGCTTCTTAATCAAACCGGTTACTGCCATGCGGGCTTCTTGCCTGTGATTTCTTCAGTCTGCGCCCATAACGGCGAGGAACCAGCCCTCTCCGGCCATCGCGGTTCCGGCACCATTTTTTTGGGCAACTGCAATATGCGCTGTGTTTATTGCCAGAATTACCAGATCAGTCAGGACCCTCAAGGCCAGAAAACCAACACAGCCAGCCTCGAGACGCTAGCGGAGAGAATGCTGTTTTTACAAAATGGTTTGGGATGTCACAATATCAATTTTGTCTCTCCCACCCATTTCGTTCCTCAGATCGTCAAGGCTCTGCTGCTGGCAATTCCACGCGGCCTGACATTGCCTCTTGTCTACAATTCCGGCGGCTACGATGCACTGGAAACGATTCAGGCTCTGGAGGGAATAGTGGATGTTTATCTGCCGGATATTCGCTATTCTTCGGATGAAGCGGCTTTGAAATATTCTGGGGTAAAGGATTATGTGCGCCATAACCGGGCATCTATCAAGGAAATGTACCGGCAGGTTGGGAACCTCAAGACCGGTGAAGGCGGTCTGGCCTATCGCGGGTTAATTATCCGTCACCTGATTTTACCGGAAAACCTGGCTAGCAGCGGACGGTCTTTGCGCTGGGTAGCCCGTGAGTTGTCGCCGGAAGTGACCATGAGCGTCATGTCACAATATTTCCCACGGCATAAGGCCAGATTATATCCGGAGATAAGCCGTCAAATTAATCAGGCTGAGTATGACAGTGTGGTTGAGGTAATGGAAGAGGAAGGACTGGGGAACGGCTGGCTGCAGGAAATGGAGTCTCCGGTGCATTACCTTCCGGATTTCAACAAAGAGGGCCACCCCTTTGAATAAAGCTGAAAGCACCCCCGGCAGATGTTGTATGATTCCGGACAGGTGCTTTTTGAGACAGAAAACCGGTTAGAGGTCTGTTTTAACCCCCAGCTAGCTAATCTTTGCGCTTTTTGTTAACAAACGAAAACTGGATGGCTTTCCCATTATGGTCTTTGTTCTTCTTGTTGACGGAAGCGATAAATTCTTTTAGTTCTATTTTTTTCTTTTCACCCATTGCCGTACTCTTTCCTAATTTTTTTATTAACCTTACAATTCTAACATAAGAAAAGGCGGTTCGCCAAATCCAGAGGAAATTTTGTCGAAGTGCTGCGATTTTGTCACCCCCCTATTTGTTCAGGGAAAATGTCACCATGCAGAAAGTAATGTTTATGCCTGACCACTTCATGCTTGTGCCAAACGGCAGAAAAAGGCATGTCAGCGGGGCCTTGAAATTTCAGGCTGATTTGTTACAATTATTGTGCCGGTTTCGCCAGGGTACCATTTTATAACCTGAGGGTCAAAAGCGCAATTTATTTTTTACCGGGTTTTGTGCTATCATTAAATATTGTGACACAGGAGTGTAGCTCAGCCAGGTAGAGCAGCGGTCTCCAAAACCGCCGGTCGCGGGTTCGATTCCTGCCACTCCTGCCATTACAGCGGGCCGAAGTGGCGAAACCTGGTAGACGCGCCATCTTGAGGGGGTGGTGGGCGAAAGCTCTTAAGGGTTCAAATCCCTTCTTCGGCAGTAAACTATTGCACCTTAGAATTAAAAAAATTAACCGGCGGAAGTAGTTCAGTGGTAGAATGCCTCCTTGCCAAGGAGGAGGTCGCGGGTCCGAATCCCGTCTTCCGCTCCATTGAGATTCATACGGGCTTCCCCGGATGTAAGGTTAATTAAGGGCGACGTCGCCAAGTGGTAAGGCAGGGGTCTGCAAAACCCCTATTCAGCGGTTCGATCCCGCTCGTCGCCTCCAAATTTTTTATCCGACCTGAAATCGCTTATTTCCTGTAAAATTCGCCCCCTGTGAGGCTTGAAAAATTTCTCCCGAAAAGTGCTATAATACTGCTTGATCAACTAATTCAATCTGGCCGGGGTGGCGGAATTGGCAGACGCAGAGGACTTAAAATCCTCCGCCCTCAAAAGGCTTGTGGGTTCGAGACCCTCCCCCGGCACCACTGCAGTTCTTCCTTCCTTTCTTGCCGCTTTCTGGTTTTTCTTTCTTGCCCATTATCTGAACCAGTTTTCATATAATCTAAAAGAATAGTTATTTTTTTCGAAAGATCAAGCAAAATAGAGGAGGCTAACCTTGGAAAGCAAGAGCTGGTGGATTTGTTCAGAATGCAGTTATATTTTACGGACTGACACGCCTCCCAAAACCTGCCCGCAGTGTAAAAAACCCTGCGTTTTCAGTGACGTCACCTGCTACGTCCCGGAGTGCGGGGGACCGGCCAATCTGGATACTCGCCTGGTAGCTGCCAGGTACGCCGAAAGCCGCCAACGACCGGGGAAAAAGGCTTAGAAAGGCGGTATCATCAAACTACTTGATGATAACCCGCGCGTCCGGCGGTTGATGGATGACCTTGCCAATTACCACGGCCCCCGGCACGGCGCGCGTAATTTTATCCACATTGACTTTAGAGCAGATTACGGCCATGCCGATTCCCATGTTAAAGACATGATACATTTCATTGGTATCGATGTTACCTGCTTTCTGAATGATTTCAAACAGGGGCGGCACTTTCCAGGCGCGGGAGTCCAGTTGGGCGGCCAACCCTTCCGGCAGTACTCTGGGGATATTCTTGTAAAAACTGCCGCCGGTAATGTGCGCAAGGGCTTTGATGGAAGGCAGCAGGTCTTTTAAAGGACTATAATAGCAGCGGTGGGGTTCGAGCAGGGCTTCGCCCAGTGAGCGCCCCAGTTCAAGATAACCGGTATTCAAGACTTTGGGATCTGTGCCAAAGACTTTCCTGACCAGCGAGTAGCCGTTGGTATGCAGACCGCTGGAGGGCAGGCCGATGATAATATCACCTGCCTTGAGGCCATCCCCGCCTTTAATCTGGTCTTTTTCGACCACTCCGACAATAAAACCTACCAGGTCATAGTCATCCTCTGCATAAATCCCCGGCATTTCCGGCGTTTCACCGCCCACCAGCGCACAGCCCACTTCCTGGCAGGCAGACGCCAGCCCCTTAATGATAGTTTCAACCCTGTCCGGGTTCAGGACCCCCTGGGCAATATAGTCCTGAAAAAAGAGAGGTTTGGCGCCGCAGACAAAAATATCATTAACCAGATGATTGACAATATCTGCCCCGATAGTCTCATGTTTGTTAAGCGCCAGGGCGATTTTCATTTTAGTGCCCACACCATCCACGTGGGAAACCAGAACGGGCTGACGGTAGCCGCTCAGTTCGTAAAATCCACCAAAATATCCGATGCCTCGCAATACTTCCGGTCCGAAGGTGGGCATCGCTAATTGGGCAATCTTCTTTTTAAGTTTTAAACCAGCCTCAATATTGACTCCGGCGGCGGCATAAGTCATTTTTTCCATCTGGTTTCTCCTGTAGAGCTTTCTGTTATCTGTCTGGGAAGCCGCTTTATTATAACACCTTTAGTTGGGCGGATGACAGTAATCAGATAAGGCCGGGGGCTGACTGCGTGATATTTGGAAAAGGGTAAAGCGGCCGGATTAGCCGCTCTGTCAATCTCAGGTCTTGGTTCTCCTGTCCAAAAAAACAGCCCTGTCAACTTAAGAGAATCAGAGTGTTAACAGGGCCGGCGCATTTTTTTCCAGGAAAACCTGGCAGAGTTATTATTTAGTTTTAGGTGAAGCCGCTTTAGCAGCGCTCAGTTTGGCTTTGGCTTTGGTTTTCTTGATGCGATGCTTTTTATTGATTTCTCGCTGGCTGTATTTCATGCTAACCTCCTCGATGAAACGTTGAAAAACTACTATCTAAAGGATCTGTCAGTTTCAAGCACTTAACACTACCACACTGGTGGTTTGCGGCAATTGAGATTTTGTTACACTCAATTTGGGCTGCGGCACGGCTTCGGTTAATCCCATTTCTTTTAGAAACTTGTCCACGTTATCCAGCTCACGGGTAAGTGTCAGAGTTTTATAATGCATGGGGATAACAATTTTGGGTTCAATACTGCGTACCTGCGCAGCCGCTTGCTGGGCGCTGATGGTATCTCCGCCGCCCACCGGTACCAGCATAATATCAATATTACCCAGTTCTTCAATCTGGGTTGAACTTAACGGATGGCCCAGATCACCCAAATGCAAGATGGTGACGTCATCCACTTCAATCGCAAAAATGGTGTTTTTACCCCTGGTCAACCCTTTTTCATCATCATGGTAAGAGGGGACGCCAATAATAAGCACCCCGCCGATTTCGTATTCACCGGGGCGGTAAATTATGCGGGGATCCCCGCTGACGACCTGGGTATAAGAATGATTGGGATGATTGTGACTGACAGTCACCACCGCCGCGTTCATTTTGTCCAGGGTATAACCCAGCTCCGGGGGACAGGGATCGGTAATAACCGTAATGCTTTTCCCTTTCAGACGAAAACAGGAATAACCCAGCCATGTAATTTCCATACTTTATCATCCTATCATAGCAGTCAGACAGGGTCAATCAAGGCCGGTGAATTTAGCGCTGTCCGTATCAGTCACATCGTATATTCTGGCCGATTCGTACCATAAGACCATTTGAAGTCCGGACAAGGTTGGTGTCATAATTGAACAACTGATATGCAGGAGGAACCGGATGAGCATCAAATTACGCTGGTTGGGATGGGCTTGTTTTGAAATAATTTTGCCTTCAGGCAAAGTGCTGATTACCGATCCTTTTATAGATTATTCTGAAACGTCTCCTGTTAAGTCCTCTGAGGTTACCGGTGCGGATTACATAGCTTTGACCCATACGCATTATGATCATTGCACAGATATTGGTACTCTGGCTAATAAATTCCACTCCAAAGTTATATGCTCCAGCTCAATTGCGGGTCCGCTGGCGGAATTTTTTAACATCCGCTGGACCAATTTGATCCGGGTGAGGGCCGGGGACGTCATCAAGTTTGATGACCTTCAGATTGATGTCATCCGCGCCGAACATATTTATCTGCCTTTCAAGAAGGCTGATGAACTGAATGCAGTCTATCCTCCCCCCCTGAATAAGATGATGCCCGCGTTGATCAACGCCGGTCTTCACCAGATGCCGGTCAGGGACATGGAAATGGTTAACTTTCTCTTCCGGACTTCTGACAACCTCCGGCTTTTGATGTTTGGCGGAGTGACCTCCGAATATCAAAAATATGAAGTAGCTAAAACTCAGCCCAACGTGGCATTCTTTCAGACTGGTCAGCCGGAGGTCGTGGCGGAGTTTGCGGCCCTCAGTGGTGCAGAAGTGGTAATTCCTTACCATCATGATTCTAATCCGGAGAAAACACAGGAGAACGCCCGTGCACTGGCTTCTCAACTGGCCAAAAAGTCCAGAGCGGAATTTCTGGATGTCCAGCACGGGCAATGGTATGAGATAGGCGTGAAGACCAGCCGTTGTTAGGCCGGGCGGATGATACTGGCAGGGCTTCCGGCGGCAAGTAGAAAACATCCGCACCCGGTGGGATGGGGCGGCGATTTTGGCAAACAGGCTGGTTATTAAATCAGCCCAGGGCATATAATATTAAAGGAAGCGCTGCTGAAGGCCCCTTTGGCAGTGGGAATCCCTCTTCAATCTTATACCGGATCAGTGAAGATACTTGACAATTTAGTCTAAAGGTGATATTTTGAAAATATATTAGCAGTCAATAATGCCGACTGCTAACGGAGACCCGAATGTTAAACCCGAGAACGGGAAAAATACTTAATTCGATTGTAAACTGGTACATAGACCATGCCATGCCGGTATCCTCCCAGACACTGGTGCGGGATTATGACCTGGGTGTTAGTTCGGCCACGGTCAGAAATGAAATGGCCTTCCTGGAGCAGGAAGGTTATATTTTCCGGCCTCATACCTCCGCTGGTAGTGTGCCTTCAGACAAGGGCTATCGTTTTTATGTAGGTACACTGGAAGACTTCACTTTACCGGTTTCCGAACAGCGTATGATAAGTCATCTCTTCCACCAGGTTGAGGGGCGTCTGGATGAATGGCTCAGCCTGGCGGCAGCCATAATCTCACGTCTTTCACAAAACACAGCGGTAATCACGGTTCCGCATCATCCGGCCAGCCAATTCCGCCATACTGAACTGGTTTCCATCCAGGATAACCTGGTTTTGCTGGTACTGGTTTTACAGGGCGCCCGTATTAAACAGCAGTTGCTTACTCTGGAGCATCAGGTTCCCCAGTCGGAACTGAGTGCCATCTCCGCCAGGTTGAACCCGCTCTTTGGAGGCTTAAATCGTGCTCAGATCAGTGACTTGAAATTGGACTTGAGCGACCTCGAAAGGCAAATATTAGCCGCCGTAGTAAAAATAATGCAGCAGGAAGATGGGCAGGGTTATAACCAGTCCTACCTGGAAGGTATGCATTTTTTACTTAATCAACCTGAGTTTTCGCACAGTGAAAGGTCTTTGGCGGTCATGGAAATGCTGGAACACCGCACCGCTCTGGGCACTCTAATTCCCCAAACCCAGGAAAAAGAGCAGGTGGTGGTGGTAATCGGCAGTGAGAACAAGGCCGAAGTAGCCCATAACTGCAGTCTGGTAATCGGCCGCTATGGTCTGGATGAAGCCGCCGGTACTATCATGGTGCTGGGTCCCACTCGCATGCCGTACCGCCGGGTCATCGCCTCAGTGGCCCATTTTTCAGTTTTGTTAAGCCATCTGGTGGCTGATTTATATGGAGTCAATACCTTTTTAGAGACTGATAAAGAGAGCCCTAAATAAGGAGTTTTAAGTGGTCAATAACGATGCTGCCGGAGAGGTTACTCCGGAGGTCAGTCAGGATGAATATATTGCCAGTTTGAAAAAGGCGCTGCAGGAAGAAAAAGCCAGGGCAGAGGCCAATCTTGTTGGCTGGCAAAGGGCTCAGGCTGATTTTTCGAATTTTAAAAAATATATTGAACAGGAAAAACAGGAAACACGGAACTATTTAACCGCCAGCATTGTCACAGATTTTTTACCGGTGTTGGATGACCTGGACAGAGCAATGGCGGCTATGCCCAAAGAGGAATCCAAAAAGAAGTGGCTGG
>DATIKD010000042.1:0-1790 GCA_035477965.1 Dehalococcoidales bacterium
ACAGTCATTTTTACTGGCGCGAGCCGGACTGCTGCCGTCACAACGGGGAACCGAAACCCGACCGGACCAATATATTGATAAAATTGAATCGATCCGGCAAGTGCGCGGTTGGGAAGCTCTTTCTCCGGCGGTTAAATGGGAGAGGTATAAAGTCAGGCCTCTGAACCATCCGGTGCGGCGGCTGATGGCGCTTAGCCACTGGCTGCGGCAGGGGCTTTTTGAGCGCTGGGAGTCTTTTTTACTGCCTCCGGTATTGAGTAATCCGGCATTAGATTCCCGCCGCGGCTTGCAGAATAGTCTCAAAGTGGAAGACCCCGCCTTCTGGTCGGGTTTTTATGATTTTGGGCGTCCGCTGGCATCCCCGGATGCGGCTTTGCTGGGCCTGGGCCGGATTAACGAAATACTTATTAACGTTATTTTACCTTTTCTGCTGGGTTGGGCAGAGGTACATGGACTTCCTCATTTAAGCCAAAAGATAGTCTCGCTTTTCTATGAGTTTCCCGGGCTGGAAGCCAATTCCATACTGCGCCATATGACGGCCCAATTACGGCTATCTCAGCGTCAGATTAATTCGGCCTGTCGCCAGCAGGGACTGGTACACATTTACAAAAGCTTCTGCACAGAGGGTCTTTGCCATAACTGTCCGCTGGGCCGTTGAATCAACCGCGGCTTTATCAGCGGCCGGAAATATGACCAATTTTTGGAAAATAGCGATTTGTTGTATAATAGCGGAAAATGTTTTCTTTTCTGGCCAAACTAACCGAGCGGTACAAAATTGCCATTATCCTGGTCTGGATAGCGTTAGCCGCCGTGCTGTCTTTGCTGGCACCCTCTTTAACCGAAGTTGGCGTCACGGATGACAGCCTCTTCCTGCCGCGCGATACGGAATCAATCCAGGCACAGACCCTGTTAAAAACCCGCTTCGCGGCCGGTGTATACGGCCCACCCGGTTCGGCCTTGATCGTAGTCCATAATCCCCAGGGACTGAATTCAGATAATATGGCGTCTGCCAGGGACTTGAATGACTGGCTGGTCTCACCACAAGCTCCGGCTCTGGTCAGTTCGATCAATTCACCTTTCACCAACCCGGCTCTGGCTGCCAGCCTGCAAAGCCAGGATAACACTACCCTGTTAATTGTGCTCAGTCTGCGGGAACCTTCCGGCAGCACTGCGGCCGCTGAACTGGTTGAAGAAATCCGCTCACGGACCTCCAGTCTGAACGGCAACGGCCTGATTCTGGTGACCGGAGGGGCCGGGGTTGCCAGCGATGCTTTGACTTCCATCCGGAAAACGATTGACCGTTCCACGCAGGTTACAATATTGCTGGTAGTCCTCCTGTTACTGGTAATCTACCGCTCCCCGGTAGCCATATTTGTGCCGTTAATCACCATCGGCGTGTCCTACCTTATCGCGAGAGCTGCGGCTGGGTTTATTGCCCAGACCGGCTTCCCGGTTTCAACCCTGGTGGATGCCTACCTGGTCGTGACGCTCTTCGGGATCGGCACGGACTATTGCCTGTTTTTAGTTTCCCGCTTTAAGGAAGAGATTGGGCAGCATGATCGCACTCTGGCCGGCAGCCTAACGCTTCGCCGGATTGGACCCGTGATTTCGGCCAGCGCTTTCGTTCTGATAGTGGCTTTATTGTGCCTGGGTATTTCACATTTTGGCATGAACCGCACTTCGGGTCTGATTCTGGCCATCGGGGTAGCCATCACCCTGACGGCCGGTTTGACACTGACTCCCGCCCTGATTGCCGCTTTTGGCCGCCGCCTGTTGTGGCCGGCCCGCCT
>DATIKD010000043.1:0-4538 GCA_035477965.1 Dehalococcoidales bacterium
AGAATTCCCGTAATATCTGTCAAAAAGACCAATTTCCTGGCCTGCATCGAAGCGGCAATTTCTCCGGCCGCCGTGTCTGCATTAATATTTAACAGGTGAGGCTGTCCCTGTTTCCGTTCAATATTCAGCCCGATGGAAGAAATCACCGGCATGTAACCGGCGTTTAACAGTGTTGAAAGCAATTCATTGTTGACTTTCACCGGACTGCCCACAAAACCCAGCGCCGGATTTCTTACCTGACCTTCCAGCAATGCGCCGTCAACGCCGCTCATTCCAATCGCTTTTCCGCCTAAGGCTAAAAGAGCGGCCGTCAGTTCCTTGTTAACCAGACCGGCTAAAACCGCAGTTACAACTTCCAGGCCGGCTTTATCCGTAACCCGTTCACCCTGAACGAATTGAGTGGGGGCTCCCTGTTTGCCCAGCCATTCGGTTATGATTTTTCCGCCGCCGTGGACCACGATTACCGGTATCCCCCGTTTCTGCAATTCTACCAGGTCAGCCATGGTAGTATCATGCTGGCCCAGCGTAGAACCCCCTATTTTGACCACTAACAGATTTTCATTAAACATATGTGCTCCAGTGTATAACCTTATTTCCTGGCTTGATTAAGTGGTATATTCGGCATTTACCGCTACATATTCTTCCGATAAATCGCAGCCCCAGGCAGTGGCCCGGCCGTCACCCAGGTTCAGTTCCACTCGGATGAAGACCTCGGGGTTGCCCAGAAGCCTGGAGATGGCTTTTTTATCGAATGCCTGGGGAACTCCGGCTTTCAGCAAACAATATTCTCCGATATAAACGTCCGATTTTTCCGGAACCAGTTCAGCCCTGCTACGCCCCGCTGCCGCAATAATGCGCCCCCAGTTAGGGTCACAGCCGTGGACCGCAGTTTTTACCAGAGGGGAACTGGAAATAACGCGGGCGGCTTTTCCGGCCTCTTTCGCTGTTCGAGCTCCGTTAACATGGATTTCGATCAACCGGGTGGCACCCTCCCCGTCACGGGCGATGCATTTGGCCAGGTATACACAAACCTCTGTCAGCGCTTGCTGAAACGCTCCTGCCAGCGCGCTGGAAGCGGTGATAATCGGATTCCCGGCCAATCCACTGGCCATCAGAATGGCTGTATCATTGGTGCTGGTATCTCCATCAACTGATATCATATTGAAAGAGGTCACGATCGATCTCTTCAAGGCCGCCTTCAAAAATGGAGCGCTGACCGCCGCATCCGTAGTCAAAAAACACAACATGGTTGCCATGTCCGGATGAATCATGCCGGCCCCTTTGGCTGCGCCGCCGATCACAAACTGGCTCTCTCCGCAGGTCACTCTGACGGCAATCTGCTTTGGAAAAGTATCCGTGGTCATGATTGCCCGCGTCAGATCGTTTCCGCCCTCTCGCGATAATTTCACCTGCTGAATGCCGGCCTGGATTTTATCCATCGGAAGTTGAACTCCGATAACACCTGTACTGGCTACCAGAACTTCTTCAGCCTTGATCTTAAGTTTTTCTGCCGCCAGGCGGGCTGTGGTCCCGGCGTTGGTCAGCCCCTCTTCTCCGGTGCAGGCATTGGCACAGCCGCTGTTAATAACCACGGCTCGCGCCTGTCCGTATTTTTCCACTATCTGACGGTCCAGGATTACCGGCGCCGCCTGGACTTTATTAGTAGTAAAAGTGGCGGCTGTCCGGCAGCTAACCTCACAGAACAGAACACTGAGGTCCAACGCCGCTTTTGATTTGTGTTTTATGCCGGCATAAGTTGCTCCGGCCAGAAAACCCTGCGGAGAGGTAGTACAGCCACCCGGAATTATTTCAGTTTTCGTATTCATTTTCATCTTAAAAATATACCATACCTGAACCTAAAATTCTAAAATCGTAATATGCCGAACGGTGAGTGTCACAATTTTAGTAAATGCATCAAAACCGCCATCTGCGCCCACTTGCGGTTTTCGGCTTGCTGTAAAATGGTTTTCATGTGCAGTTCCACCGCCTCCCGGCTGATTTCGTATCCCGCATGAATGGGCATATCATGCATTACCAGCGCTCTGGAGCCTTTCAACAAGGAGCCATTAATCTGAAAAGGCAGCATTTTAGCCACTCGCTCATTTTTCAGGGCTTCAAACTTTTTGTCGTTGATGAATTCCATGTCCACCCATGTATCGGTATAAATAACATCCATCTCCTTCGCCAGTTTAAACACTTCCTCCACGGCAGGTTTTCCGGCACCAACATCCACAAAATTACCGGTCTTGAGAGCCGCCTGATACAACTCTTCATCTCTGGACGGCTCATTCACAATCGGGGTCACGGAATAGAGCTTCCCGCCCAGCCTGGGCAGAGAATCCATCAAAGAGTTAAGCACATTGTTGCGAACCCCGACATACATTAGTTTAACATTGAAGCCGCCGAATTTCTCTTTGACAGTCAGTAGATCAGCCATGGCCTGACAGGGATGGTACATATTGGAACAGCCGTCAATAACCGGCACGGTTGAATATTTGGCCATCATATGAATATCCGATACTTCTTTCAGGCGGGCCATTATTACGTCCACATTATGAGAGACATATCTGACTTCGTCCTGCATTTCTCCCACACCAAAATTGCTGTCCTGCCAGTTTTGCATGAAGTACTGCCCGCCCAACCCGGTCATAGCAAATGCAAACGAAAGGGATGTACGCGTGGAGGTCTTCTGAAACAGCATATACAGTTTTTTTCCGGCCAGCGCCTGTGAATATTTGTTTGGGTTTTTCTTAATCTCCAGAGCCAGGTCTAAAATATTATTCAGATGTGCTGCATCCTTATTCTTAAAATTTATAAAGTGGTTCATTTCATTCTCCTTTTCGTTTTCCTTCAAATTGTTTTACGTTTTTTCAAGCATCAGTAATACTCCTGGAATGAAAGTTTCCGGCTTTCGCCTGAACCTGAAAAACTCGGCCATTTCATAACCTCCGCCAATAAAAAAACCCGGAGCCTCAGCGCTTCCGGGTTTGGTTTCTTTTTAGCTAATTATGTCTGGATTAAAAAGCATGACTGGCCGGCTGCACTGAAGTGCTGGCGAAGCTTAACCTGGCACGCCTGATATTCCGGACCAATAAAAACAAAACTCTACAATCCTTAATTTATATAACAAGGTTATTGTAAACTTATTAGCCCCGGCCTGTCAATAAACCTTGCCTGAAAATAAAGCAGGGGACGAAACTTCAAATTTTTCCCTCTTTCTTCGAGGCTAAACCGGACTGAGTATTTGTCCCCGAAAAGGCCCTTATTTCAGAGGCTATTATAGGTGAGATTTTGGTCCCCGTTTGCTTGACAGGGCGTGTTATAATAGGCTGGTTGTAACTAAAACAGAATTCCACTTAATGGAACAGTCCTGGTGTTAACTCTAAAAACTCCCAAGAAATGGTACCAAATGTTTAAGTCGGACTGGATTTGTACTAACGTTCTTTTTACATATTCTAATAAAATCCTGATAACGCCCAATAATACTTGCCTCGCCCGGATGGGGAAGCTTTGAAAAATGCCTGAATTTCTTAACCAGAAATAACATATTTTATCAAAGGAGGAGAAAAGTATGAAGGTCAAGCTCTGGTTAGTCGTTTTAGTTACATTGGTATTGTTAACAGCATTGTTAGCGTCTGCTTGTAGACCACCAACGCCAACACCTCCGGCAACTACTCCGACCATTCCAGCCACTCCAACCACTCCAACCAGTCCAGTAATAACCCCTACCCCGGTAACTCCAAAATATGGTGGTACTTTTACAGCAGCTACCGTCGCTTTTCCCGGAATACCGATAGGCTGGCCTCCAGAGGCCCGTGGCGCGGTGTCGGTCGTTGCGCAACATAGCCTCGAGACGCTTCTCCAACAAGATATTTCAGGGAGATTCTCTGGACGATTGGCTACAGAATGGAAAGTCGCACCAGACTTGAAATCAGTCACATTCAAACTGAGGCAAGGTGTCAAGTTTCACGACGGTACAGACTTTAACGCTCAAGCTGTTAAGTGGAATTATGACTTACAAATGCCAACTGGAAAAGCTTCCAGCATGCACTGGGAATCTATAGAAGTACTGGATGCTCTTTCCGTCCGAGTTAATCTAAAACAGTGGACTAATTACACTCTTGGAGATTTTTCATTTGAAGGCGGCAACTTCATAATATCTCCAACAGCTTATGAAAAAAACGGGCTTGAGTGGGTAAGGTGGAATATGGTGGGAACCGGCCCGTTTAAACAAGTTAGTTTTGTACGTGATTCCGAGATAGTTTATGAAAAATTCGATGGTTATTGGAATAAAGGCAAACCCTATATTGATAAGTTAGTAGTCAAAAGGGTGGTAGATCCCATGACCCAGGTAGCCGGTATTAAGAGTGGAGAATTATCTGGTATGTCTACCGGTGCCGATAAAAGGCTATACGATCTACTACAAGAAGGATTTCAGGCAACTATAGTATCTTTAGGGGTAGGAGCATATTTCCCTGACAGCTCTAATACTAATTCACCATTAGCCAACCAGAAAGTGCGTGAAGCTCTTGACTATG
>DATIKD010000044.1:0-5644 GCA_035477965.1 Dehalococcoidales bacterium
GAATCGAAAAAACCCATAACTGCGGAGCAGCCGGCATGAGAAAGCATACAGCCCAAAAAAGATATGTTGTCAGAGTGGGGATGGCTTCCTGCGGTATCGCTGCCGGATCGCGCAAAATTTATGACGCTTTCAGCGCTGCGGTTGCCAGTAGTTCAAATCAGGTTCAATTGGTGCGCACCGGTTGTATCGGGATGTGCTACAACGAACCTCTGGTTGAAATAGTCAATCCTGACGGCGAAAGCACTTTTTATACTCAGGTTAACCTGGAACAGGCTGAACGGATAATTAACGATCATATCCTGGAAGGCCAGGCTATTACCGACTGGGCGGTTAACCGCGAGGAGTGGGACAGCCACATGGGGCGCCAAACTCGCATCGTTTTACGTAACTGCGGAACCATTGATCCGGAATCAATTAACGATTATATAGATTCTGGCGGATATGAAGGTTTACGCAAAGCCCTGACCGGATTGACTCCCCAGGCCGTTATTGATGAAGTAACCAGGTCCGGTTTGCGCGGGCGAGGCGGCGCTGGCTTTCCAACCGGCACCAAATGGAACCTGGCACGCAAGTCACCCGGAAGTATTAAGTATATTGTCTGCAACGCCGATGAGGGTGATCCCGGCGCTTTTATGAATCGCACCGTGCTGGAAAGTGACCCGCATTCTGTTCTGGAGGGAATGGTAATTGCCGGATATGCCATTGGCGCTTCCCACGGCTTCATTTACTGTCGGGCAGAATATCCGCTGGCGATAAAGCGGCTGGAATTGACCATGGCCAAAGCTAAAGAAGCCGGTTTCCTGGGAGAAAATATCCTGGGCAGCGGCTATGATCTGGACATTAAAATCCGGGAGGGTGCCGGGGCATTTGTCTGCGGTGAAGAGACAGCCCTGATGCTCTCGATAGAAGGTAAACGGGGTATGCCGCGCACTCGTCCGCCTTTTCCGGCGGAATCCGGTTTATGGGGTCAGCCCACCAATATCAACAATGTGGAAACTTATGCGGTAGTTCCTTGGATATTACGCCACGGCGGTGACAAATATGCTGTCTACGGCACTGAAAAAAGCAAAGGCACGCGCACTCTGGCGCTGGCCGGCAAGATAGCCCGCAGCGGATTGGTGGAAGTACCGCTGGGCACCAGCATTCGTGAAATTGTTGAGGGTATTGGCGGAGGGACTTCTTCCGGTTTGCCTTTTAAAGCGGTACAGATTGGAGGCCCCTCCGGCGGAGTAATTCCCGCCAGCATGGCCGATACCACGGTGGACTATGAATCAATCCCGCCCACCGGCGCCATCATGGGTTCGGGCGGCCTGATTACGATGGATACATCTTCCTGCATGGTGGACATCGCCAAATATTTTCTCAATTTTACGCAGGATGAATCCTGCGGTAAGTGTACTTTCTGTCGCATTGGGACCTTCCGCATGCTGGAGATACTGGAAAGAATCACTAAAGGCGAAGGCCGTCTTACAGACATTGAAGCCTTGGAAACCCTGGCGCAGTCTATTCGTAAAAACTCGCTCTGCGGACTGGGACAAAGCGCCCCCAATCCGGTGCTGACTACCATAAAATATTTTCGGGATGAATATGTGGCTCACATTGTGGATAAACACTGTCCGGCCCACAAATGCCGGGACCTGATAACTTACTCTATTATTCCTGAAAAATGTATCGGCTGTACCTTATGCTCCAAATACTGCTCAGCTAACGCGATCACCGGAGAAAAGAAACAGCCGCACATAATTGATAATAAGAAGTGTACACGCTGCGGGACATGCATAAACACTTGCCGCCTTAATGCCATTATCGTTCAATAAGGAGCTGTTGTGGCTAAAGTTATTATAAATCTGGATGGGAAAACCGTTGAAGCCTCTGCCGGGGCGACTATTCTGGAGACGGCTCAGGCTCAGGGTATCAATATCCCCACCCTTTGCCACGACCCTCGCCTGAAACCCACTGCTGCTTGCCGCCTGTGTATGGTGGAAGTTGAAAAAATGCGCAATCCCATGCCAGCCTGCGACACTTTGGTCAGCGAAGGCATCGTGGTTAAAACCGGCAGCCCGGCTATCCGGGAAAGCCGCCGCATTGCTCTGGAACTGCTGCTTTCCGACCATTACGGAGACTGCGTCAGTCCCTGTCAAAGCGCCTGTCCGGCTGGTATTGATATTCAGGGGCAACTGGCTTATATTGCCAATGGCCAGTTTTTAGAAGCTCTGAAACTGATTAAAGAGTCCAATCCGCTGCCGCTGGTTTGCGGCCGGGTATGCCCGCGTTTTTGTGAGAAAGAGTGCCGCCGCTCACTGGTAGATGAACCAGTGGCCATCAATATGCTGAAAAGGTTTGTGGCTGATTATGAGGTTAAGAATGGTGCGGTTTCTACTCTTCCGGTAAAAAATGCCACTGGCAAGAAAGTGGCTATTGTGGGTGGTGGACCGGCTGGTTTGACCGCCGCTTATTACATGGCCCTGCAAGGTCATGCGATCAGCCTTTTTGAATCCAGCCCTCAACTGGGCGGCATGCTGCGTTACGGCATTCCGGAATACCGTTTGCCTAAAGAAATACTGGATAAAGAAATCGTTTCAATCACCCGGTTGTGCCGGGAAGTTAAATGTGGCGTAGAGTTGGGCCGCGATTTCAGTCTTGACCAGTTGAGAAACGAGGGTTTTCAGGCAATTTTCCTGGCCCTGGGTGCGCAACTTGATCAGAAGATGAAAATCCCCGGCGAGGATGCCTCCGGTGTGTATTCCGGAATCGGCTTTCTGAGGGATGTGATTGAAGGCCGGCGGGTGGAACTGGGCCGCAGAGTTATCGTAGTTGGCGGTGGCAATACCGCTATCGATGCTGCCCGCACCGCTCTCAGATTGGGAGTTAGGGAAGTTACTATTGTCTACCGCCGCAGCCGGGCTGAGATGCCGGCCAATCATGAAGAAGTGGAAGGCGCCGAACAGGAAGGAGTCCATTTTCAATTCCTGACCAATCCAGTTAAAGTGGTTTCCGAAAATGGAAGAATCTCAGGGCTGGAATGTGTCCGTATGGCTTTGGGCGCTCCCGATTCTTCCGGACGCCGTCGGCCTGAGGTGGTTAAAGGTTCAGAATTTACACTTGAAGCGGATGCCTGCATAATGGCACTCGGCCAATCAATTAATACCGGTAAACTGGGATCGGACTATGGACTGAGTATTAACACCCGCGGCGGTCTGGCAGTCAATGCCGAAACCCTGCAAACCAGTCTGCCGGATGTTTTTGCGGGAGGCGATTGTACTGAAGGCCCGGCCACTGCCGTGGAAGCCATCGGTGCCGGCCGCCGCGCAGCGGAATATATCCACCGCCTTTTGAGCGATCAGGCGGTAACGCCTCAAATTAAGAGTTATAACTGCTCTAAAGGTGAATTGAATACGATAGATAAAAACCAGTTCACCGACGTGCCAAAAGTTCCGCGGGCGATTATGCCTGCCGTCAAGCCGGAAATCCGCAAACACAATTTTTCAGAAATTGAAACTGGACTCAAATCGGAAGAGGCTCGACTGGAAGCCGGACGCTGTCTTTCCTGCGGCTGTCAGGACGTATTTGAATGCCGCCTGCGGGAACTGGCCACCGAATATAAAGTGGATGATAAGGCTTTTTCCGGCCTCCGCCGCTTTTTGCCCATACTGACCGCAGAACATCCTTATATTTTACGTGACCGCAACAAATGCATTCTGTGTGGCCGCTGTGTCAGGATCTGTTCTGAAGTAGAAGGCGCCAGCGCCCTGGGATATGCGCATCGCGGTTTTACCACAACCGTTGAACCGGCCCTTTCGATGCCTTTATCTGAGACCAGTTGCGATTCTTGCGGGTTATGCATTTCCACCTGTCCCACCGGCGCCATCACCGCTCGTCTGCCGCTTCCCAAACCCGGTCCTTTGCGCCTTGAAATCGTATCTTCCACCTGTTCCAGGTGCGGCATAGGCTGTAATCTGGATTTGCACGTCAACGGCGGAAATGTAGTTGAAGTGACATCTCGTCTGGAGAGCCCGGTTAATCACGGCAATATGTGTCGATTGGGTTCTTTTGAAATAAGCCACCCTGCCAAAACCGAGCGTCTTACCTATCCGGTGATTAACGAATTCGGCAAATTGCGCAAATCAGAATGGAAAGATGCCATGTCCCTGGCGGCCCGTGGGCTGCGGCAGGTTAAAGACCGCTACGGTGCTCAGAGCATCGCGGTCCTTGTTTCTCCCCAGTTGACTAATGAAGATGCCTACCTGGCGCAGAAAATCGCCCGCCTGGCCCTGGGTACTAACAATATAAGCAGTTTGCAACCGCTGGTAATGAATGACAGCTTGACACTCAGTCTGGGGAAGAATGCTTCTACCTGCAGTTATGCTGATCTCCGCCGGAGTGATTTTATTTTGGTGTTTAACTGCGACCTGATGCGGGATTACCCGGTGGTGGGTTTGCAGGTCCGGGAAGCCATAACGAAAGGCAGCCGGATGGTTATAATGAACTCCAACCAGACAACACTGGATCACCTGGCCGGAGCGATACTGAAAATTAGCCGCCGCAATAGTTTTGACGCGCTCAAGTCGGTACTGCAATATCTGGTTTCATATGATATCCTGGACCATCAATATATAACCGAGCATACAACTGGTTTTAACAACCTGCAGAAGTATGTAAAAGAGATGCCGGTCGAATCTATCAGCCGGATACCGCGCATCAACCCTTCACGATTGATTGAAGTGATAACCCAATACGTTCGAGCCAAGCGTCCGGTGATTATTGTGGATGGTGATACCATTGCGCCTTCCGATCTTTCATTACTGAACTCGATAGCCCTGGCAGCCGGCAATATTGGGCGTCCAGGTGCCGGTATACTGAAACTACATACTGCCGCCAATTCCCAGGGGATGCTGGACATGGGTATCAGTCATCAGTATCTCCCTGGTTACAAAAGTATGAAACCTTCTACTCTGAAACAGACTACCCGGGATTGGGGCGCAAACGTTCCGCCTGAACCCGGAATGAATGCCCTGGAAATATTAACCGGAATCCAGCAGGGAGAAATTAAGGGCCTGCTGGTGGTGGGCCACGAAGCTCTGGGCGAGGCTGCCCGCCGCATCTTTACCTTTCCCTACTTTTCCGTTCTTATCGATACTGAAATGCCGCACTTCCGGCCTGATCCGCAGGTGATATTACCGGGAGCAGCCTGGCTGGAAAGTGCCGGAACCACCACCAATTGCGAGCGTCGCATTCAGCCTGTTAATCCGGTCGCCAATCCTCCTGGCGGCTATGCCAACTGGCAAATCCTGTCTTTGCTGGCGGCTGAAATGGGAGTTGCTCAAAATTATAAATCCGCCGCAGATATTACGGCTGAAATTGGCACACTGGTGCCGGAATATGCTGCCGGACTGGCAGGAGGGCAATTCGGGCTGTGGCCTTTCACTCAGGACGGTAAATTCTCCATTACCGGCGGCCGCGCCGTCTTCAATCTGCCCAATACTGATTCTCCGGACTATGCCGAACAGTTCATCTCCCTGGCCGACAGCGACTAGGAGACGGAGTTATGAATTGTTAAGAAAACGCGAGAAGTTCAGGCTATAGCCATTATTCGGTGTTGTGATTCACTCTTGTCCAAAATAAGTTTTAAGAACAAAGCTAAACC
>DATIKD010000045.1:0-5728 GCA_035477965.1 Dehalococcoidales bacterium
GCTGAACCGCGTGCATGCCGCCGGTTTCAATGATTGGAACGACTGGCGCGATTTGTTGAAAACAGCCGGACGGCAGGAGGTGGGAATTTTTGCCATAAAAGCGGCCGCCAAACGCCTCTGGGAAAAGGAAAGTCAACAGCGCTATAATACCTGGTATGAACCGTTCGATTCAGCGGAAGACCTACAAAAAAGTCTGTGGTATACACTTAATCAGCCGGTTAGCAGCGCGGTTACTCCGGGTGAATTGAAACTCTTGCCTGTGGTTATCCAGGCGGCACAGAACTATCGAACACTTTCGGTGGCAGAACAAGATAGTGTTATATCTGAAGTTAAGCAATATCCGCCGCTCTACGCTCCCTTTATGGATTGATCGGCTGCGGTCTCTTCTAGTGCTAAGCCAACAAAAAAAGAACGCAATCTGAATGGCGTTCTTTATGTTTACACAAGACTGCTTCAAAAAATGGCGGAGAGGGTGGGATTTGAACCCACGGTAACCTTGCGGCTACACACGCTCTCCAGGCGTGCCTGATCGGCCACTCCAGCACCTCTCCGCAGAACCCAATGTAAGGGGCATCCGAGTATTTTATGGCGGAGAGGGCGGGATTTGAACCCGCGCTCCGCAATGCGGAGGCCGCTTTTCGAGAGCGGTACCATAAACCACTCGGACACCTCTCCCCAGGGTCAATCTGTATTATATCACAGTGCCCTTAAAAGTCTAAATAAAGCTATTTTGTGAGGCAGGGAAAAAGGGGGGTTGGTAGGAAGCAACCTTATATTCCTGAATTATTCTAGTAACAAAAAAAGATTTAAAACGGCTATTGACAATTCCCAGGGATGTCTTTATACTTTACAGCAAGGTAGATAATAAAGGGAGTTTTATATCCCGAATTTCAATGCTAAAATACTCGCTGCAGTGATTTATCCCGGAATCGTTAAACTAGCTGCAGTATGATTTTTAAAAACTCGAGGAAGAAAGAATGGCAAGATTATTAGAAGTCAAAAACATGCAAACCCAGTTCAAAACGGAAAGCGGTGTCGTCAGGGCGGTGGATGATGTCTCATATCATATAGATGAACAAGAAATAGTGGGCGTGGTAGGAGAAAGCGGTTGCGGCAAATCCGTCAGTCAGTTGTCCGTGATGCGCTTAATCAATAATCCCGGTAGAATTGTTGGCGGAAAAATAATTTTTGATGGGCAGGACCTGCTCAAATACACTGCCAACGGACCCGAAATGCGGTCTATCCGGGGCGCCAAAATCGCCATGATATTCCAGGAGCCGATGACTTCATTGAACCCGGTTTTGACTATCGGCAGACAGTTGACTGAAATGCTGGAATTGCACAAGGGGTTGAAGGGTGACGCCGCCCGCACCCGTGTTGTCGAACTTCTTAGTCAGGTGGGTATACCGGGTGCTGAAAGAAGGCTGGAAGATTATCCCCATCAATTCAGCGGCGGCATGAGACAGAGAGTGATGATTGCCATGGGATTGTCCTGCGATCCCAAAATGCTGATAGCTGACGAACCTACTACAGCCCTGGATGTAACCACCCAGGCCCAATTGCTTGAGCTAATGAAGAAAATGGTGGAAAGTCACCACAGTTCACTGGTAATCGTTACTCATAACCTGGGCGTGGTCGCCCGTTATGCCCAGCGAATTTATATCATGTATGCCGGGCGCATAGTTGAATCGGGAACCTGCAAAGATATCTTTCGGGCTCCCCGGCACCCCTACACCATCGGTCTGTTAAGATGCGTGCCGCGTCTGGATGAGGAAGTGGGCCGCAGACTTGAACCCATCAAAGGTCTTCCCCCGAACCTGATTAAAATGCCTAAAACCTGCGCTTTCTTACCCCGTTGCCCCTATGCCATTGATAGGTGCAAAAATGAACCCTGGCCTGATCTGCGGTTGGTTGGCAACCAGCAGTATATACGCTGTTACGTTAATACTGAGGAGATAAAGAAGTGAGCTCACAAACTAGCGATGTCATCCTGGATGTAAAAGATCTTAAAATGTATTTCCCGGTTACGCGCGGGCTTTTACGCCGCAAAGTAGCTGATGTTAAAGCGGTTGACGGCGTTACATTCAAGTTAAAACGCGGCGAGACATTAGGACTGGTAGGCGAAAGCGGTTGCGGTAAAACCACCGTGGGGCGTTGTGTTATCCGTCTATATCAGCCAACCGCCGGCAAGATTATTTTCGATGGACAGGATATTTCCACTCTCCCGGAGGGTAAAATCAGAAATATCCGCCGCAAAATTTCCCTGATATTCCAGGACCCCTACAGTTCCCTGGATCCCCGCCAAAGTGCAGGTAATATTGTAGGTGAACCGTTAATCGTCCATAACCTGACCAAAACCAAACAGGACTATAAAGCCAGAGTCGAAGAATTATTCCGTGTCGTCGGCCTGGATCCTTCAATGGGTGACCGCTTTCCGCATGAATTCAGCGGCGGACAAAGACAGCGCATCGGAATTGCCAGGGCTCTGGCTTCCGAACCTTCGTTGATTGTTTGCGATGAGCCAATCTCAGCCCTGGACGTTTCCATTCAGGCCCAGATCATCAACCTGTTACAGGACCTGCAAGCCGGCTTGAAGGGGTTGACCTATATCTTCATCGCCCATGACCTTTCAGTGGTCAAACACATCAGCGACAGAATCGCAGTCATGTACCTGGGTCACATTGTAGAAATCACCACTCCGCATGAGTTGTATACCAATCCTTTGCATCCCTACACCAAAGCTTTACTGTCAGCCGTTCCGGTTCCGGATCCTTACATCGAGGAAACCCGCGAAAGAATTATCCTGCAAGGCGAAGTTCCCAGCCCGCTTAATCCTCCGCCCGGTTGCACCTTCCATCAGAGATGCTTTATGGCTGTGCCGGATTGCTCTAAAGTTGTACCCGAATTGAAAGATTTGGGCAATGGACATGAGGTAGCCTGCATCCGCCTGTAAATTAAACTCCCAAACTAAAAACCGCCGTGATTGCTCCCGGCGGTTTTTTTTATGTCCTGGCCATGCGGATTCCCAGAGTATCCGTGATCTGCCATGAAGGGAAAACCAGCTATGAATGCAAAAAACTGGACAGGCTGGGTTAAAACTATCCAGCCTGTCCGATTAGGTGTTCTCAGATAAAATATTTAGCAGTTACCGGCGCGCAGTGTTTTCTTTCGGCGGATCAGGAGATAACCGCCCAAAGCCGCCAGACCGAGGGCCAGGAGTATACCGGCGGAGAGTTCAGGCACCGGGTAGCCCGGGTCAGTATCCGGGGTTAACAGGAAGGACTTGCCGGCGGTGTTAACCTTGCTGGGTCCGATCCCATCTCCGCGGACAACCTTCAAAGCCAGGAATTGTCCTTTAGGTACGGTTCCTCCGGCCGAGATGGTAAAGGTTATGGTATTGCCGACTCTGACTCCGGAGACCGGATTGGCATGGAAGGGATTAAAAACAGTCCCGTCTGATTCGCCAATCTGGATTGTGATGGGGCCGTCCCAGTCCTGCGTGGCCAGTTCCACCACCCAGTCTCCGGCCGGGAAGACAACATCTATTTGGGCTGACTGATCAGTGTGCCAAATATTGCCATCGTTCTGAGACATGACTACAAAACCGGATTGAGTACCTGACCGCTCCATTGCCAGAGTGGAGTCCATATTCCAGCGCCGCTGGGTGGGCGCAGGTTTAGGCACCAGGCAATTGGCCATCACTGTGAAAATATCGGTGTTATCCAGGTAGGGCCCGTATACAGGGTCAGTGTTGATAGCGAAGCTGACGAAAGAAGAGGCACAGGGACCTTTAGCCCACAGGGGCACCAGGGAATTGGAATGCCAGGCAAAGCCGCCGATGTCAGAATAGTAGGCCATTCCCGGCATACTGCCAGCCCCGTTATTGACGATGGGAGCCCAGTTGATGCCCATGGATTTGGGGCCCCAGAGGTAACCGGTTTCATGGTCCGCCGTGACAATAACCAGGGTTTCATCCCAGTTGCTGTTGGTTTCCACCCAACTGGTCACCGCTTCAATCGATTTGTTGAAATCGATAAATTCTTCAATCAAACGGCCGGAGCGGTAAAAGTGTCCCGCCCAGTCGATGGCGGCTCCCTCAACCATGAGGAAGAAACCCGTGGCATTATTATCCAGAACATTAAGTGCAGCTTTGGTCATTTCCTCCAGAGTGGGTACATTGGGATTATATGGAACCACAAAGGCATCAGCCAAAACGTCACCACCGCGATTGTGCTGTAGAGTATCCCGTGCTTTGGCCAATCCAAAGACGCGGGAAGGAGTGGCGCCGGCAGCCATGGCCTGGAAAGCACTGCGGTCGCGAATAACGTTCCAGACATCCGGTGTTCCGTCACCGTTGGCATCCGCGCCGGTCAACATCCAGTCATTGGAGATATCCTGCCAGGTATCCCAGCCGCCTACAATATTGGTATTGGAACCGGGAGCGGGAGCAACTGCCCCGCCTTCATTATTAAAGTCGGGTGAACCGGCCCCCATTATAACATCTACCCCACTCTGATAGAGCATTTCCTGGCCGATGGCTGCCAGATTACTGCGGCTGATGTTATGGGCCACAAAGGCTGCCGGTGTGGCATGGGTGAAATTGACACTTGAAACTACGCCGGTTGATTTGCCCAGGCTTTCGGCTAATTCAATGATATTGGGCACTTTTTTCCCATTGATGTCCATGCCCAGAACACCGTCCCGAGTCTTGTAACCGGTGGCCATGGCTGTACCGGAAGAGGCTGAATCAGTGGCATTATTGATGAAAGCCGGGTTGAGGGGATTGGTCTGAATGGCGTAGCCGAAGTCACTCCAGAACAAGGTTGAATCATAGCCGTAAATGTCGAAGCTTAATGGAGTTGTACCAGCGGCATTCCAGGTCTTCCATTCGTACTCATAAGTACTGACAGCCAGTTTGACAGGGAATTTTTGGTAGACCTGTTGGCCTTCAGCGCCAAACTGGTAATAGTCTGTGGCCAAAAAGTGATTAAAACCCGCGCCGTCTGCGATAAGGATAATGATGTTTTTGACTCCGGCTGGGGGAGGCGCAGCTGCGGCAGTGACTGCTGAACCCATCATCACGGTCAAGATGGCGACAAGGCAGATAACGGTAAAAACCCTGGCGGCGATTTTGTGCGGTAATTTCACGCTTTAACTCCTTACATATTTTTTATGGTCGGGTAAAAGACTTACTCTTGACATCTCCTCCTGAAAATCGGTTGGGTGGTTTTCTCTCTGCTGCTGCACCTCCTGAAAGAACTCGCTAAAAATAGGGCGTACCCTGTGAGACGAACACTGGATATCATGAAAGATGATAATTGATTATAACAAATTGGAATATATCAGATTTGATATAAATAACAATGATGATATATTATATGAGGCAAATAAGGGTTGTCAAGTTGAGGCTAGCACAAAAACTGGAGCCCCGAGAACATCTTTCACCTGAAATTGAGTTGAATGATTTGGAAGCCCTGGGGCAAACCCGTTGTCGTATTTTTGGAACCCCGACCCGATGGCGCTTCAATCTTGGATCGGGGTCCAGAATTCGGGGGATGGGCTAACGCCTGATACAGGCTAATTATTACAAACCAGTACCAATAGACCGTTTCCGATCTGGTTATTTTGAAAAAATAGCGGGTATCCAGTGTAACTGAAGATTGAGAAATACACTTTAATTTTTGGCTCGGCTGTATGATGAGGGCATAACTTTTAAGTTCAATCTTTC
>DATIKD010000046.1:0-1685 GCA_035477965.1 Dehalococcoidales bacterium
CAAATCAACAATAACCAGGATTCCCTTCAAACCTTCACCGGATCATCCTTGGCGCAGAACAATTAGAGTCTAATTCGATTAGGAGGCTACTGACATTTTCGCTTGACATATTTACTGACATTTTCGCTTGACAACGACATAATTCGCTGGCTTGACTGTCGGTGGCTTAACTTGCCACTTCGCTGTATAAGACATTATAATACAGGTTAGGCAATGATATAGAAGTAGGTGAATATTTAATGGAGCAATTCACACTAGAGAATATCCGTAACGTCTGCTTACTCTCTCACTCCGGAGCCGGAAAGACCTCTCTGGCTGAGTCTATTCTTTTTAGTACCAAATTTATCAACCGCCTGGGTAGATTGGAAGATGGTACCACCACCTCTGACTATGACCCGGATGAAATCCAGAGAAAAATCAGTATCAATCTGAGTGTTCTGCCTTATGCCTGGCAGGGTGTTAAAGTGAATCTTCTGGATACCCCCGGATATTTTGATTTCGTGGGTGAAGTCAAATCATCCATGAGAGTGGCTGAAGGATCAGTGATTCTGGTAGGAGCCACCAGTGGAATCGAAGTAGGCACTGAACAAACCTGGCAGTTTTGTGAAGAATCCCAAATGCCCAGGATTTTCTTCATAAACAAAATGGACCGGGAAAATGCCAACTATGTTAAAGTGGCCGCGGATTTACAGGCCAAGTTTGGCTCTAGATGCGTCCCCTTTCATATTCCCATCGGGTCTTATTCCACTTTCACAGGCGTAATTGATATCCTGAAAATGAAAGCCTATGTTGGCACCGAAGCCAAAGAGGGAGAAATACCGGCTGAACTCCAGTCTCAGGCAGAAGGCTATCGGGCTAAATTGGTTGAGGCAATCGCCAGTTCGGATGACGCTTTGATAGAAAAATATATTGCAGATGAACCTATCAGCCAGGAAGAACTGGAAAAAGCTTTAAACAATGCAGTCTTAACCTGTAAACTTTTTCCCATCTTGACTGGGTCCGCTATTCAGAATATCGGTATTATCCCTCTTATGGATGCCATAAAAAAATATCTTCCATCTCCCGGTGTTAAACCTGTTTTGGTTGTCACCGATGCGGCTAAGGGCACAATTGAAAAAATAAAGGCCGGCGCTTCTGAACCCCTCGCCGCTTTGGTATTCAAATCCAGTGCTGATCCCTATGTAGGTAAGTTGACTTATTTCCGGGTTTATAACGGCACTCTGGTCAGTAATACTCAGGTGTGGAATTCCAACCGCAATGAAATCGAACGCATCGGTCAACTTTATCTGATGAGAGGCAAGAACCAGGAACCGGTTGGACAGGTGCCCGCCGGCGATATTGGTGTCGTGGCCAAGCTGAATGTGACTTTAACTAACGATACTCTTTGCACTAAAGAAAAACCGGTTAAACTGGCTCCCATCGTGTTTCCTCGCCCCATCTATCGCGGAGCTGTGGCACCAAAAACCAAAACCGATCTGGATAAATTGGGCTCGTCTCTAAACAAGATCGCCGAAGAAGACCCCACTATCAGCGTTCAGCGCGATCAGGATACTGCGGAAATGGTGCTCTCCGGTTTGGGTGATACTCAACTGGAAGTAGTTGTAGCTAAAATGCAGAGAAAATTCGGAGTTGGCGTGCTGTTGTCAATTCCTAAAGTCCCGTATAAAGAAACTATCACCGGCAGT
>DATIKD010000047.1:0-6377 GCA_035477965.1 Dehalococcoidales bacterium
TACGCCAGATGCAAGGTAACTGTTCACCTGGGATTAGACCACAGCCTGGCGGTTTTTTACCAGGGGAATCGTCTGCAGACTAAACCGATTTTGGTTGAACCAACCGCTTCCAGATCACTGCTAAATCCCGTTTTAACCAAAACAACAATAACCAGGATTCCCTTCAAACCTTCACCGGATCATCCTTGGCGCAGAACAATTAGAGTCTAATTCGATTAGGAGGCTACTGACATTTTCGCTTGACATATTTACTGACATTTTCGCTTGACAACGACATATTATGATATTGGCACTGCTGTTTAAACCATGGGCAGAATGATCGACCACTATGTTAATATTTTCCTTGCTAGTTGTAAAAGGTAATTTCATGGGGTTGAACCTCCCCTCCGGATGCTTCGGCCTCGCCTTTCGAGGCCTCCGCCATGACAACTCGTTTTCACACCCATTAAAATGAAAATTCAGGCTATTATTTTATTAATCTGTTTCTACCCAGGCTTGTTACGGAATTCCATTTTAAACAAGAGTGAATATTGGCGGGAATTTGATAAAGGTCTTTATTTCTGCTATAAATCAGTTATTCTGAAAGGCGGCGACACTTGCGATTATTAAGAATCATAACCATTGTACTGGCCACTCTTGTTTTAGCTCTGGCTCTGATGCCTTTTGGACTGCTGGTGGGTATAAAACATTCTGTTCTCAATCCTCAGTTTGTAATTCGCGAAATCAACCGGATTGATCTGTTAGAGGTGGCTGAATACTATCTGCCTGCCAATCTGCCTGAAGGTACCAGTCAATATCAATCAGCTTTCTTACTGACTATCGAACAGGACCAGCCATGGATAAAAGGGCAAATACAAACCATTGTTATGGACAGTTACAGCTTCCTTTTAAACCGCACGGATGAATGGTCAATCAGTATAAAAACAGAAGGTTTCATCAATAATCTGTTAGACAATCTGACGGCCACCCTTGAACAATCGCCCACCCCTGAATACGCTGCACTCAGTGAAGCTGAAAGGCAGGTCTATCTGCAGGACCTGCGTTCACAAATTAAAGACGCTGTCCCGGAAAGTATTAGTTTAAACAGAAATGATATACCCCAGGACGTCTGGGATTCAATCCTGAACACCAGAAAGATTATTGGCAGTATCCAGACAGCCTATTATGGCTTAATCATTATTTTGGTGTTGATGATTGCCAGTTTGTACCTTTTATATTTGAACTTCAAGATACCTTCTCGCATACTGGGAATTGTGTTCGCGGCCCAGGGATTGATAGGAATAATTGGTTTTGAGGTCACAGGAAGGGTACTGTCTACAACTCTGCATGACATGATTCCCTTAATCTGGGAGCCTTATCTACCCTTCTGGATCAAAAACATCCTGATGCCGTATGGAATTTTCAGTGCAGGTCTTTTAGTCATTGGCGTGGGTCTGTTGATAATATCCTTCCTGGTCAGAAAACGGGGCAAAACCGCGGAATAAACACCGATTTTATCAGTTTTGCCGAGATTTAGGTTTGACTACCAGCAAAAGACTTTTTTGGGCCGTCACCACAACCTCATCGCCTTTTTCAATTTTCCCTGTTTCACTTTTAGCGACCCAAATTTCAGACTCTATCTTTACCAGCCCGGCGGGGTCAAGCAGACTGGCTACTATCCCTTCAGTCCCCACCATATCCGTGAATCCGATCATGGGTTTCTGACGCACGGCAGGAGTGCTGACTGAATATAGTACAACTGCAAAAACGGCAAACCCGGCCACAATTAAAATAGTACCCCAGATCGGTATTACCACGTCAATACGAGGTAAAACCCAGATAATGATGGCTACAATAGCCACCGCCTGCAGCAGGCTGGAAACTATTGCAAAAAGCAACCTGATGTTCATATTCTTTATAATTATACCAAGAAAATCTCTTTCGGACTTCCCCGGGTTCGCTGAATCCGGTTTCGATCCCTTTCTTCTAAATCCGAGGCGTGACTATTTTTATTGCTAAGCTCTTTGAATGGATGTTATAATTGGCAGGATAGTAGAAGAGGCTAAATATGAAGCTAAGCCGTGAAGAAGTTTTACACATCGCAGCCCTGGCCAAATTGGGTGTTACCGAAAGCGATGTGGAAAGATTCAGAGAGCAGTTATCCAATATATTGGAGAATTTTGAAGCCATTCAAAAACTGGACACTACCGGTGTACCTCCCACGGCCCAATCACTGGTACTGCAAAACGTGATAATGCCGGATGAAGTTAAGCCTTCTCTATCTTCCCGTGAGGTCCTGGCCAACGCGCCCCAGCCCGAGGGTGACTTTTTCAAAATTAAAATTGTGCTGGAAGATTGAACTTAAAACCGTGAGGACAAATTGACTGCCAACTCGAATTACACGATACATGACGCCCACCAGCTTTTAAAAACAAGACGAATTTCATCTGTAGAATTAACTAAAATTTATCTCGAGCGCGTTCAAAAAACTGAACCTGAAGTGCGCTCTCTGGTTACATTAACTGCCGAACATGCCCTCAAACAGGCTGAAACGGCCGATGGTATGATTGCCTCCGGCCGCCTCACTCCTTTAACCGGAATTCCGGCCATAATTAAAGATAATATGTGCACCCGCGGGATCAAAACCACCTGTTCATCCAGAATGCTGGAAAATTTTATCCCTCCTTATAATGCCACGGTGGTGGAAAAACTAAACCTCTCCGGCATGGTGATGATAGGCAAAGCTAACCTGGATGAATTTGCGATGGGTTCTTCCACTGAAAACTCAGCCTTCTTCACTACTCGCAATCCCTGGGATATCAGCCGGGTACCCGGCGGAAGTTCCGGTGGTTCGGCTGCTTCAGTGGCCGCCGGACAGTCCATTTATTCGTTGGGTTCAGATACCGGCGGCAGCATCCGCCAACCAGCCGGTTTTTGCAGTGTCACCGGACTCAAGCCCACGTACGGCCTGGTCAGCCGCTACGGTCTGGTGGCCTTTGCCAGCTCCCTTGACCAGATAGGACCGCTAACGCAGGATGTAGAAGATTGCGCACTGGTGATGAACTGTATTGCCGGCTACGATCCCAAAGATTCCACATCAGCGCCATATCCAGTCCCGGATTACACACAATGTTTAGGTCAAGACATAAAAGGCTTACGCATCGGTATCCCGCGCGAATATTTCGTTGCAGGGATGCAGCCGGGAGTGGCCTCTGCCATTGAAGACGCCATCCGGCAATTTCAAATGGCCGGCGCCGTTATTGACCGCAACGTCTCACTGCCCAGTACACCCTATGCCCTGGCGGTTTATTACATTATTGCGCCTTCGGAAGCTTCTGCCAATCTGGCACGCTATGATGGAGTAAAATTTGGCTATTCCTGCCATGAAGCCCGCAATATGTTTGAAGCCATGGAAAAAACCCGCCAGTTCGGCTTTGGCACAGAGGTCAAAAGACGGATAATGCTGGGGACATACGCTCTTTCTGCCGGTTATTACGATGCGTATTATAAAAAAGCCCAGCAAGTCCGCACTCTGATCCGTCGTGAATTCGATGCAGCTTTTGAAAAATATGACGTGCTTATTACCCCCACTTCTCCTACCGTGCCGTTTAAAATCGGGGAAAAGACGGATAACCCGGTCCAGATGTACATGAGCGATATCTGTACTCTACCCATCAATATAGCCGGCGTGCCGGCAATTTCCATACCGGCCGGTTTTTCTGCCGGGCTACCTATCGGTATGCAAATAATCGGCAAACCATTTTCGGAAGAAACAATATTAAGAACAGCCTTCGCATTCCAGCAGGTTACTGACTGGCATAAAAGAAAACCTCAAGCAGGATGAAAACCATGTATTTAATAAATAAAATTCCGCGCGGATTACAGGTGTTGTTGGTCATGGCGGTGCTGGCGATTTTAATTTGGCAATTGGCGGCCAATACCATTTTTTTCTATTACGCTGTCGCGGGCGCTGTGCTGATCACTTTTGGGGTGATAGTTCTGGTCTACAAACCCTTTAATTTTCCCAGGAAATCAAAAAAGGAAAAATCATCCGTTAAAAAGACAGATACTGAGGCCCCCGAAACAATCGAGGTTGAGCAGGACTATACTGACACTCCATCCATTTTGCGGACTAAACCCGTAACTCCTTTCGTGAGAGTGCCCGGTAAACCGGGTGCGCTAAATCCGGGTAGTAATTACGTTGCGTCTAACCTATCCGGTCCACCCGCGGCAGTGGCCGACATGGAAGCTGGTTCACTGCCGGCATCGGATAGCCCAGCCATGGCAGCCAACCCATCCGGTTCAGCCCAATTTGCCGGAAGCCCTTCAGCGCCTTCAATTCCACTGGTGGATGATGAAACTTCGCTGACAGAAGAAGACAAAAACCAGCTTGTCAATGCTGTGTGGTATCGTTGCGAAAATCCATACTGCAAATATACCAGTTTCCTGGGTGTGCATCACATCGTGGATGAAAAAGAAGGCGGCTCTAACCGTTTGGATAATTTAATCGTATTATGTCCCTACTGCCACGATCTGGCTCACCACCGGGAAATTCCTGAAGCAGAAATGCGGGATTGGATTACCAACCGTGAAAACCGGTTTAGACATAAACCGGACTGGAAGTATTTTTAGCATTTACAGGTTAGTCACTTGTTCTTTGTGGAGTCGTTCAGGTTTTTAACAAACAACCACAAAGCCACTGCTATACCTGCCAGGGCTGCGATAGCAATCCCGCCTAAAATCAACCCTTCTCCGGGTGTCAAACGGCCAAAGCGCGAAAAAGCATACACCGCTACGCCGGCTATCGCTAATCCTACCAGAACTATTATTACTATGACCCAACGCATACCGGACATTATTTATCGCCTTCTGCCAGAACCGAAGCTGGGATTGGGAAACCATTTGCGGTACATCCGGCAGGTTTCATTGGCGCAGGACCAGGCTGCAATCTTTTTAAAGAAAAGAAGATGTCTTTTTCGTATGGGATAAACATTTTTGCTGCCGCAGAATGGACAGAGGGGTTCCCCTCTTCGCTCCTGGGTTCCACGGTAATATTCATCTGTTCTGTCCGGCATCTCAACTATCCTGAAACCATTCTCTCACGGTGTTCAGCGACTACTGCAGGGGGCAATTCCGGAAACCGACCCGAAGGATACGAACAGCCGAAGGACAACCGGTTATTCTTTCTTTTGGCGTTTCTCGGCAGTTATTTTACGGGTTAATTCTATTTCTTCAGCCGTGACCTGCTGCCGCATCTTTTCCAGATTACGCATAATTTCGGCAAAACGGGCACCTTCAGCCGCAGAAATCCATTCCAGTTGCAACCTTTCCGGCCGGATGCCCCACTTCTTGAATTTTTCCCGTAATTTCTCCACCCTCTTCCTGGTTTGAAGGTTGGCATTGATATAATGACAGTCATTGATGTGACAACCCGAGACCAGAACGATCGGCGCGCCTTTTTCGAAAGCTTCCAGAATTAAGTCTTCTGAAACCCTTCCACTGCACATTGTACGGATAAACCGGTTATTAGGCGGATATTGCAAACGGGAAGTACCGGCTAAATCGCCGCCGGCATAACTGCACCAGTTGCACAAAAAACTGATGATTTTGTTTTCCGGTTCACTGGAAAGTGCGGCATTAATCTGGGCTTTCAGAGTTTCATCGCTGAAATGCTGCATAGTGATAGCGCCGAAGCGGCATTCAGCCGCGCAGGTGCCGCAACCGGCGCAGGCCGCCGCAGTGATAACCGCGGCTTTACCGGCTTTGACGTCCACTTTAATCGCACCATAAGGACACACGCTAGCGCAGGCCCCACAGGCAACGCACTTAACTTCTACAATCTGGGCTTTTATGGCTTCCCCTCTGATTTTTCGCGCATTCAGCAAAACAGAACTGCGTGCCGCTGCCGCACCCGCCTGGGTTACACTATCTTTAATGTCCTTTGGGGATTCCACTGTGCCGGCAAAGAAAATTCCGGGAGTAGGAGCATCCACCGGTTTCAATTTGGGATGGGCTTCCATCAGAAAACCATCCGCGGTTTGGGAAAGGTTCAAAATATTAGTCAGTTTTTTCAAATCTGACCTGGGTTCCATTCCCACTGAGAGCACAATCATGTCAAGCGGATATTCCTCAACCTGAGAAGAGGTGGTATTTTCCACCCGGATTACCAGGTCGCCGGAAGATGGGTTTTCTTTGATTTCACCCGGGAAGCCGCGAATATAACGTACTCCCCCCTCCTTAGAGCGGCGCAGGAGGTCTTCAAAACCTTTGCCAAAGGCCCGGAGATCCATGTAAAACACAAAAATCTCAGTATCCGGAAAATGTTCCAGGATCAACAGGCTGTCTTTAACCGTATTCATACAGCAAACGTTGGAGCAGTAAGAATGGCCGCGGTTCTC
>DATIKD010000048.1:0-8514 GCA_035477965.1 Dehalococcoidales bacterium
AGAATGCTGGTTCTGCGGCAGTTGCGTTGAGGAATGCCCCAATTCCGGCGCTATTACCCTGGAACACCCCCTGAACCAGAGAATCTCAGTTAACTGGAGACGGAAGGAAAGCGGTGAGTATTTCCGCCTGGGTATGAAAAACCCGCCGCCGCCCAACACTAAACCGGTATCCGGAGGCGAACTACCCTGAACCTGTATACATGATCTTTCGGTAAATAATATAAAAGGAGAGAAGCAAGTTGGACAAGGCCACCCGTAAAATTTATCAGGAACGTGATACCAGGTACGTTAATACTGTCTTTTTGAAGCCGGCAGACCGGGTACCTACCTCTCTGCCGCTGAGTTATTTGCCGGCCCGTTATTGCGGCATAAAATTCAGTGATTCTTTTTATGATTTCCCCAGGTGGAAAGAGGCCTTTCTAAAGACCGCGATCTTTTTGTCTCCCGACCGTGTGGGTTATTTCCCCAATCAGTCCGGCCATGTGATGGAAGGGATGGGTGTCAAAACTACCGTCTGGCCGGGGCATGGAGTAGACGAGAACCGGCCGCATCAATTTGTTGAAGGCGAATATATGCAAGCCGCAGAATACGACCAATTTCTGGCAGACCAATCGGACTTCAACGTGCGTTTCCTGGCTCCCCGTTTCAACGGTCTGTTGGCTCCCCTTTCCAAACTGCCTCCCCTGGATTCTATGATGAATATGGTGCCATATGCCACCCTGTCCGATCCTGAATTCGCTTCCATGTTAAGAAAATTGTTAAAAATATCTAAAGAAGCCGTGAAATGGCAGAAGAATGTCCAGGATTTGTTTGATAGCCTGAATGAAGCTGGTTTTCCAGGCAAATCCTCGCTGATTGGCGGAGGCGTACCGTTTGATATGATTTCCGATTTTTTGAGGGGAATGCGCGGGGCCATGCTGGATATGTACCGCTGTCCGGATAAACTGATGGCAGCCTGTGAGAAAATGTCCAAACAGACTTTAAAACGCATTGCCGGGGCTCCCAAAGCCACCGATTATTCTCAGGCTTTCATTGCTCTCCACCGCGGCGCGGATGGCTTTATGTCGATCAAACAATTCGAAAAATTCTACTGGCCGCACCTTAAAAAACTGGTGGAAGCTCTGGTAGATGGCGGCCATACCCCGGATATCTTTTTTGAAGGTGACTACACTCAGCGGCTGGAATTCCTGCTGGAATTACCCAGAGGCAAAGTGATTGCCCGCTTTGACCGCACAGACATGGCTAAAGCCGGTAAAATATTAGGCGGCAAGATTTGCATTTCAGGCGGCATGCCCTCCACCCTTTTACAGACCGGAACTCGGGCTGAAGTGGAAAAATACGCCATGAAACTGATTGATAACTGTGCCCGCGACGGCGGTTATATTATGTCCCCCGGGTCGTCGCTGGATGAGGTTAATCCGCAGAATCTGAAAGCCCTGGTGGATTTCACAGCAGTTTACGGCAAATACAAATAGGCCGCATAAAAATCCTGCGCTAAAGCGGATGGTTCGGATTTTCTTCAACCATCCGCTTTGGCTTTTTAGTCCGGCGGAAGGTTAGTTCAACCCGTCGTAAAAAGGGTGTGACGATATGCGTGGGCCCGTCACACTTTTTTAGTTTTCCAGCGGCCGGATTGATAATACAGAGGGTAAACTACCGCCCGTACCAGTATTCCCGCCACCACTGCCCAGCGGATGCCGTAAACTCCCAGAGGAGTATAGAGCGGAAGAACATAAGCCAGCCCGATTTGGATTACCCAGATGGTAAACAGATTGACAAACATGGGGAAAATGGTGTCCCCGATTCCGTTCAGGAAAAGTGAGATGACTACCACCAGCCCCCAGACCACATAGGAGGCTATCTGGATTCTCAGAAAAGAGGCGGAAATCTGCAGTAAATCATCATTGCCGGTAAACAGCCTTAAAATGGGCTCAATCCAGAACCAGACTATTGCAGAACATACCAGGCAAATCAAACTGGCCAGGCCCACAGCCAGCCAGCCGGTTTTTTCTGCCCTCTGCGGCTGACCGGCACCCAGGCTTTGACCGCCCAGCACTCCGGAGGCAGTCCCGAACCCTCCCGCCAGGTTTTGAATAAACTGGTCTATCCTCTGGGTCAAAGATTGCGCTGCGACCGCTACTGTGCCGAAAGGAGCGATGAAGCGAACCATTACCAGTTCCGCCAAAGCCCGCTCCATGAAGGTAATGGAAGCCGGAAATCCGATCTTCAGGGCTCGCCAGGCCAGGTCAGGCTCAAACCGGAAGTTCTTAAAGGACAGCGGCAGATTGGAACGGCCCTTAAGAAGCAGCCAGATAGCCAGAACACAGCCTGAACCCTGCGTTATGACACTGCTCAAGGCAGCTCCGCTGACTTCCAGCCTGGGGAATATCCACCAGCCGAAAACCAGTAAAGGACACAAAGCCACCTGCAGCAGGCGGTAGCCGAAACTGATATATAGAGGGGTTTTCGAATCGCCGGAAGCCTGCATGATGCTCTGGGCGACAGTTACGCCAATCATGCTGAACATGCCTATCAGTTGTATTCGCAGATAGGCCGTTCCCTGGGGGACCACACTGGCGTCGACGCCCATCAGCACCAATATCGGTCCGGCAAAAAAGATACCGACCAGAGCCATGACTATCGAAAACAGCAGTCCGATTAAAAAAGCCTGATGGGCCATCCGGTTGGCCATCTCCAGATTACGGGCTCCGAAGTAACGTGCAATTAAGGCGCTTGACCCGATAAAAAGACCGAAAATCAGGGCGTTGACCACCATCACTGCCATTCCGGCCACTCCCACGCCGGCTATGGCAGAAGCGCCCAATCTACCTACCCATATCATGTCAATGGTAGGGCCGATAGCGGCAATGGTGTTGTTGATTGTCATCGGCCAGGCAAGAGACCACAGATTACCCGCCAGACTACCGGAAGTCCAACTGCGCAGGTTAACAGGGCTTTTTTGCCGGGGGTTTTCATTTTCTGTCATAGGCGACCTGATTACTCCGCGCTGATCAGTAAGGAGATATTGTCTATTATTCTGGGCTTTGCCGCCGGATTAATCAAGCCGCCGCCGGTACCCGGTAGTATTTTTGATAGTTAATTACTGAAACACTCCAGTTCAAAAACATAAGGCCGTACCGAGCCTGGGTTCAGGAAACCTTTTCCTGTCCTGCCGGAGGCCTCGAAAGGCTAGGCCGAAGCATCCGGCCCCTTTTTCGTTGTCATCCTGGAAGCCTCGAAAGGCGAGGCTGAAGCATCCGGCGGAGGGGTATAATTCCACAGAATAACCTTTTACTTTTGGACGGCAGCGTTATTGAAAATAATCCGCTTAAATAATAATGAAAAGGAAGAGTTAAATCGAACTAACTTTTCGATGCGGGCGCATCGGCAAATTAGGTCATCCATGGCTTCGGTTTGACCTTCTCTGACCAATATCCTATACTCTGAATCAGTCATATATGATGCACGGTGTTCAAATTGACCCCGCAGGAGGTTTCGCTATGGCAGAATTCGGTTATGCCGGGCAAATTTTAAAAATCAATTTATCCGACCAGTCTTTCATGACTGAACCTTCCCAAAAATACACTGCCGGCTTAATTGGCGGCCGCGGTTTTGCCGCTCGTTTATTCTGGGACATGGTGCCGCCTCAGGCGCCTGCCCTGGCGCCGGAAAACTGCCTGATATTTACCACCGGGCCCACTACCAGCTTTGTGGGAATTGCCGGCTGCCGCTGGCAAATTTGTGCCAAATCACCTCTGCAAAGTCCGGAAGTCTTTTCCTACGGCAATTTGGGTGGTAAATGGGGGCCGTTGCTAAAAGCGGCGGGATTTGATGTTGTCACTGTTCAGGGTAAGTCCGCCAAACCGCTTTATATTTTTATACATGACGGGCAGGTGGAATTCAGAGATGCCTCGGATTTATGGGGCACGGATGCCTTTGATACTATCGACCAGGTCCGTGCCAAATGCGGGGGTGACAGCAGTGTGGTCACCATCGGCCCGGGAGGTGAGAACCAGGTGGTTTTTGCTACTGCACTTTCGGATGAAGGTGCTTCCGGTGGGGGAGGCATGGGGGCAGTGATGGGTTCCAAAAACCTGAAGGCCATCGCCGTTTCAGGCACAGGAGTAATCAAAGCGGCTGATCCTGCACGCCTGCAGAAAATCGCTGAGCGCATCAAATATCTGAAAGGATCGCCGGATCCCAAACGGCCATCTCCCTGGGGTGTACCGGGCGTGACTTTCACTGAAGATTGCTATGGCTGTTCAGTGGGCTGTTCCCGCCAGATGTATATAGCTGAGAAAGACCGTAAATATAAATCCTTCTGCCAGCAGACCAGTATCTACCGGAAAGCCGCTTCGGATTACTACCAGGGCCAATGGAATGAAGTCCAGCTCAGAGCCTTGAGGCTGTGCGACGGCAATACGCTGGATTCCAGCGTCATGGCGCCTATGGTGGGATGGCTGATCGACTGCTATAAAGAAGGAGTAGTTTCCGAAAAAGAGAGCGGCTTACCTCTGGCCAAAGCCGGAGGCCCGGAATTTATTGAAGCCCTGGTGGCCTGTGTAGCCAGGCGGCAGGGTTTTGGTGAAGCCCTGGCAAAAGGTCTAAATTATGCCGCTGCCACACTTGGCCCCAGAGCCGAAGAAATTCTGGCTCGCTGGATCTCTACCCGCTCGGCTGAAGCCCGCGATTATGATCCCCGCCTTTTTATTACCACAGCTTTGCTGTATGCTACTGAACCCCGGCGGCCGATTAATCAACTGCACGGCGTCAGCATACCCATCATGATCTGGTCCAACTGGCGGCGCCAGGTGCCGGGTGCCCGCTTTAATACTGAGGATGTGATAGAAGCCGGTAGACGCTGGTGGGGCGGCGCCGAAGCGGCTGATTTTTCCACTTACAACGGCAAAGCCCGGGCGGCCAAAATTATCCAGGACCGCTGTTCAGCCAAGGATAGTCTGATATTATGTGACCTGTGCTGGCCCATTATGGCGGCCAATTCTCCCGGTGACCATGTGGGAGATCCGGCTCTGGAAAGCCAGATCTATTCGGCTATTACCGGCCGTGAAACGGATGAGGCCGGTTTATTAAAATTGGGAGAGCGAATCTATAATTTGCAGAGAGCGATTCAAATACGCCAGGGCTGGCAGGGCCGCCGCGATGATATTGTACTGGACTATTATCACACCCGGCCCCTGGCGGACGGAGAGGTCTTTATCAACCCGGATGCTTTGATGCCCGGCCCCGGCGGAACTATTATCAGCCGGGTGGGCAGTGTTCTGGAAAAAGATAAATTTGAGGAATTAAAGAACGAATATTACCGTCTGCGCGGTTGGGACGTTCAATCAGGCTATCCCACCGTCGCCAGACTGCGAGAACTGGGACTGGACGATGTCGCGGCTGATCTGAAGAGCCGTAAACTGGCGGTCTGATTATAACAACCGGGGGTATGTGAGAGACACTACCTCACTTTTCTGTCTTCCGGTTTTGGCTGGCCGCCCGCCGGCAACGGTCCCCTCGTGCGGTTTTGTTTCTGTAGTTTGACTTCTTTCAGGAAAAAAGTGGCTATTAACGCCAGGACTAATACCGAGAAAGCGAGGGTGAAGGCCTGGGTGACGCCCGATGAAAGCGAATGTCGGAGCAGTTCCATCAACTGGTCAAAGACTTCCGGACTGGCTCCGGCCTGACTGATCATCTCTCTCAATTGCTCCTGGGCTGCCGGGTCGACCAGCGCTTGTGGGTTATGGGCCAGATCAGTCAACCACTGCATTGAGACTACTTCCTTTATTGATTCCGGAATCTGGCCAATAAAGCCATTGAAAAAGCGATTGTTCATCACTGATCCCAGTATAGCCAACCCCACGGCCCCGCCGAATGAGCGGATGAAGGTATTGGAGGAGGTAGCCACGCCCAGCAGCTGGTAAGGCACCGCGTTTTGAATGGCAATGGTAAAAACCGGCATGGTGGCACCCATCCCGATGCCAACCACCATGCTGTTGACTATCACCTGCCAGTAGGGTGTATCCGCATTCATGCGGCTGAGTAAAAAGACTCCCAGGCAGACAAAAGCGGTTCCCACGATTCCCAGTATTTTGTAACGCCCACCGCTGCGTGCCAGGATTTGCCCGGCGCCAAAACTGGCCGCGGTTACCATCATGGACATGGGAATCATCATGTTGCCGCTGGCGGTCGGCGTGGTCCCCAATATCCCCTGGTAGAACAGCGGGATAAACATTATAGCCCCGAACATGCCCATACCGATAAAAAAGGAAATAATGTTGGAAATCGCTACGACGTTATTTTTAAACATGGAAAGGGGAATAAGAGGCTCTTTGGCACGCATTTCCAGGAATATAAAAAGGGCCAGCATTACTGCGGAAAAGATTAACATGCCTGTAATCTGCGGTGATACCCAGGGATATTGCACTCCTCCCCAGGAGAGAGCCAGCATGGCCGGTACCACCATCAGTATCAAGACTATCAGACCGGGATAATCCACCGTATGTTTTGAATAATCCGGACGGATATCCGGGAAAAATTTCAGGAAGAGAGCGATCACTATTAGACCCAGCGGCACATTGATAAAGAAGACCCAGTGCCAGGAAAGTTGTTCCGTCAGGAAGCCACCGGTGGTGGGGCCAACCACCGAGGAAAAACCCCATACCGCGCTGAGAAAACCCTGGTATTTGCCGCGTTCAGCGGGCGCAAACAAATCGCCGATTACAATGAAGGCATTGGCCATCATTATGCCGGCGCCGATGCCCTGGAAGCCGCGGAAAACTATCAACTGGGTCATGCTCTGGCTGAGGCCGCAGCCCAGGGAAAAGACTACGAAAAAGGCAATTCCAATGATGTAGAATGGTTTACGGCCGTACATATCGGTCAGTTTGCCTACGATGGGGATAGTAACTGCCGAAGTAATCATGTAGATGGAAGTGACCCAGGCATACTGATGGAATCCGCCCAGTTCGGCCACAATGCGGGGCATGGCCGGCCCCACAATGGTCTGGTCCAGCGAAGCTAACAGCATGGCCAGCATGATGCCGCCCATGGTCCAGATTATTTGCCGTTTGGAAAGCACACGCGGCGGATTTGCAAATCCGGTTGACATCCCGCACCTCTTTGAAAAAAGTTAAAATTGTGCTGGTCCTGTCAGGGCGCTGTTAATATATAAGATATATTATTAATGCCTGTGAAAATGTTGTTTTAATATTAACAATTATATTGGGAAAAAAAGCGGCCTGTCAACTGCCGGAATAGTACTGGATTTCGTAACAGACTGTTCAGTCTGGAGTCCCGATGTCGCCTCTTCGCCTGATCGGGATGAAAAATCCGGCGGGGAAATACTATAGAGAGTCCGTACCGATTTTCCTCCCCTCATCCAGATGCTGTGGCCTCGCCTTTCGAGGCTTCCAGCATGACAAACCAGTGAGACCGGATGCATGTCTGCGCACCGGTCTGACAGGGTTTCAAACTTTAGTGAGGCTAAGCCAGTCTGAATATTTTCATCAAAACGGGCAAAGCCAGAGGATATTTGATAGGAGTTTTAGTTAAACCGGCAGTATGGTTTTCAGGTCAGGGCATATTTGCCAGTTAGCGCCGGATGTTATATCGTTATAGATGAATAATTCCGGAGGGACGCTATGACAGAATTGAATAAAGGTATGTTTGAAGTCCTTAGCCCCTGGGCGGATGCTGACCCCATCCCGCTGAGAGGCCTGGCACCCAGACTGGACAGCCTTCAAGGCAAAAAAATCGGTCTGCTGTGTAATAATAAGCGAGCGGGCGAAGAAATCCTGAAAATCGCTGCCAGAAGATTGACGGAAAAATTTCCGGATATTGAGTTTAGCTGGTTTAAGGGCAACACTTTTTCAGTAACTTATCTTGAGAAACAGCGCCTGACGGAGTTTGATGACTGGATTAAGAGTGTGGATGCGGTTCTGGCGGCGGCGGCTGACTGAGGCGCCTGCACCAAGTACCTTGTGTACGACTGCATTTACATCGAAGAAAGGAATAAACCCGCGGCAGCTTTTACCTACCAGTATTTTTTCAATGATGCCAGATCGGCTGCTTCCAGTCGGGGCATGCCCGAAATCCGGGTGGTACTGGAACTGGTGGTTTCTGAAAGTACCGACCTGGAAGAAATCGAGAGCGGCATCAGCGGTGTTATCGAGGATGCCGTCCGGGCTTTGACCGCTCCTCTCACAGCCGGTGAAAAATCCCCCAAATCCGGAGAAATGGAAAAACCGGCCCGCATTATTTTTAAGGGTGATTATGCGGAAATTAACCGCTTTTTTTATAAACGCGGCTGGACTGACGGTTTACCGGTCGTTCCTCCCACAGAAGAAGCCGTGAAAGAAATGCTGACCGGCACTGACCTTCCGCCGGAGCATGTGGTAGCCACTCTGGTACCGCGTCGCGGCAAGGCCACGGTGGAAAAAATTGCGGTGAATGCCGTAATGGCGGGCGCTTTGCCTACCGCTCTGCCTTACCTGATTGCGGGAGTCAAAGCCT
>DATIKD010000049.1:0-5842 GCA_035477965.1 Dehalococcoidales bacterium
TCTTCTATTAGGGCGAAGAATCTGGGGAAGAGGGGGTAATAATGAGCCAGGCAGGAAAGCCGCCCCTCATCCAGTTCCTTCAGCCTCGCCATTCAAGGCTTCCAGGATGACAAAGACGGAGGGAATACGGATCCTTCGGCCTCTCCAATCGAGGCACCAGGATGACAAAGACGGAGGGAATACGGATCCTTCAGCCTCGCCGTTCGAGGCCTCCGGCATGACAACGCAAGGGGCCTCCGGATGCCTGCTGACGCTCCAACAAGACAGGTTTTTTCTTACCCTCATACTACCTCCCGGACTAGATTCGGCGTTCCTGAAATCCTGCTCCGGTTGAACGGCATTATGCTTAGATGTTAATATGGCATAACGATAATTAACGTATGAGTAAAAGAATATGTTTACAGGAGATGGAACCCATGGCTAAAATTCAACCCGGTTACCCCGAGAATTGGGCAACTATGACTCCTCTGCAAAAAAGAGAATGGAGACAGAGCAAGTTCGTCAAAGGTGAAAGCATCAAATTCGTTAACCCGGAAGCTCAAAAAGCCTATAAAATCCGCTCTCAGAGAATTGTGGATATTTATAATTTGAAAGAGCCGGACCGGGTCCAGGTTAATCTGCCAATCGGCGATCTGCCCTATAATCTGTATGGCATTAACTCACATACTGCCATGTATCAGGTTGAAAAGGCGGTGGAAGCCTGCCAGCAATTTAATACCAAATATTCGGCTGAATTGGAATATTATGCTGCTCCCATGACTACTCCGGCCAAGGCCCTTGAAATCCTGGATTACAAACTTTATGCCTGGCCCGGCCACGGGCTTTCAGTCAATGCCCCGGGTTACCAGTTCATTGAAGGTGAGTATATGTCCGCCGATGAATATGATGACCTGATACGGGATCCATCCGACTTCTGGCTGCGGACCTATCTGCCGCGTGTCTTCGGAATTCTGGATTCTATGCGCCTGATTTCGCCTTTGACGGATATTATCGAGATTCCCACCGGGCAAATTGGGATTTTGGGACATCCTCAAATCAAAGCCACTCTGCGTAAATTACTGGAAGCCAGTGATGAACTGGAACGCCGGGCCGCCATCACCGCTCCTTACATGGGACAGGGACCTGCCCGGGGTTACCCAGTAACTATGGGGGCATTCGGAATTGCGCCGTTTGACATTATCGGGGATACCATGCGAGGCACTACTTCAATCATGAAGGATATGTACCGCCATCCCGAAAAACTGCTCAAGGCCATGGATGTTATTGCTGATATCCACATCCATAATCTCCTGCATTCGCCTAACATACACAATATGATCAGCATCTTTTTCCCGCTGCACAAGGGTGCTGACGGCTGGATGTCCCAGAAGCAATTTGATAAATTTTACATGCCCACGCTCAAGAAAGTCATGGATGCCCTGATTAACGAAGGCCTGCTTTGTACCCTTTTTGCGGAAGGTTCCTATAACACCCGTCTTGATTCAGTCAATTTGTTCCCCAAGGGTTCAGTAACCTGGCTGTTCGACCAAACTGATATGGCCCGCGCCAAACAGGTTTTGGGTAAAGATTGCAGCATCCAGGGCAATGTACCCTCATCTCTGATAGTAACCGGTGACCCCGCCGATGTGAAAGCTTACTGCCGAAAACTGATTGAAACCTGCGCACCCGGGGGAGGATATATCCTGGCTGCCGGTTGTACCGCTGAAAACCCCAAACTGGATAATCTGCGCGCCATGCTGGCGGCCGCCAAAGAATACGGCGTCTATAAAAAATAAAACTGCACGGGAGGGCTGCCCTGCTCAGGGCAACCCTCCCGCAAATCTATTTGCATCTACCGAGTTGACACTCCAGCCAGCTAACCCATTCGGCCATCCCTTCTCCGGTACGGGCTGAGACAGGCAGGATTTTTCCTCCGGCATTCATTCCGGACACCGTTTCTTTGAAAACCTGCAGGTTGAAATCGGAGAGCGGCAGATAGTCCATTTTGCTGATGATAACTGCTTCCGAAGTGATAAAAATCAGAGGATACTTAAAAGGTTTATCGTGTCCCTCCGGAACACTCAAAAGCATGACATTTTTGTGAGTGCCAATCTTAAAATCCGCCGGGCAAATCAGATTACCCACGTTTTCCACAAAAATCAGGTCGAGCTTCTCCAAAGGCAACTTGTCCAGGGCACTCCTGACCATATTGGCATCAATATGGCATTGCCCTCCGGTATTTATCTGAATGGCGGATACATTTTCCTGGCTGATTTTATCGGCATCGATGGAGGAGGCGATATCCGCTTCAATTACGGCAATTCTGAATTTCGTTTTCAAACGCCGAATAGTTTCAATTAAAAGGGTAGTTTTGCCGGCACCAGGCGAGGACATCACATTTATCCCCAGGATTTTGTGCTTGTCCAGTAATTTTTGATTATCCGCCGCTAACTGGTCGTTAGCGTTCATAATATTTTTTAAAACTGTGACTTCCATTATTCCACCTCTATGCTTTCCATAAAAAACTCGTTCCCGGAAATGATATCAATGCCGGCATCCAGACATTGAGGACATTTCCAGTTATCTCCGGAGGGACTAAATTCAGTGCTGCAGCGGCGGCAGCGGGCGCCGATGGGGATCCGCCGAAAAACCAGCCTGGCGCCTTCTGCCGGCGTGCCCTGGCTGATAAAGTCAAAATAAAACTGGACACTGTTATCCAGTACACTGGATAGATCGCCGATTACCAGATTAATTTTTCTGATCGCCACTGCTCCGGATTCTCGGGCTTTGGTGACTGCCATGTCCAGTAACGCCTGGGTAACACCCATCTCGTGCACTTAATTTCTCCAGAAAACGTTTAGTTCTAAGCCTGATTTCATTATATAATAGCACTATTATCCAAATTATACGCAGAATGATTGACGCTTTTTTAACCTCATCTATTCTGGGGGTAAAAAAGCATTCTATGGGGAAAACACGGGGCGTCCCCTCCTCCAGATGCTTCAGCCTCGCCTTTCGAGGCCTCCAGCATGACACCTTGTTTTTACACCGTTTAAGCGTCTTACCTTCCCGGCATTGCCTTCAGGTTTCTTTAAATATGTTAATATCTATATGATGCATGTTTTAATGAGGAGATAATCACGCTATGGGCCGCTGGAAAGAAGAGGATTTTGCTACCCGCGAATATATTCTGGAATACCTCACCGAATTTAAAGCCGGAATTGAGTGTAATCCGCAGTTTGTTCTGAATGAAACGGAAAAAGCCCGAGTCCACAGCGCACTGGCAGCTACCGAGACTTTCTGCCTTGAAATGCTGGGGCGTAAAAACAAACTATACATGCACGACCTGATTTTGATGGCGGTAGGGTTTTACGGAGGATATTTAACTGCCCTGGATGTTCGAACCCGCCAATCCCAGCCGGATATCCGAAACAATTAAGCTTCAGAGAATACCATGAGCCGGTTTGGCAGGTTATTGAAAAATGAAAAACTGTATGTCAAGGGGGCTGCCGCAAACCGTCAGCCCCCTTTTTGGTTAACGAATGATTTTTTCCCGCTTTAGGCTCTGTGACATTTTACCTGGTGAGTACCGAAAGTCTTGAGTTCCGGCACTTCTTTGGAACACCTCTCGAAGGCCTCGGAACAGCGGGTATGAAAGCGGCAGCCAGGCGGCGGATTCAAAGGTGACGGCATTTCCCCGGTCAATATGATTTGTTCATACTCCTGACCGTCTTCACCCGGTATAACCATTGAAGATGCCGAAATTAAGGCACGGGTATAAGGATGCAGGGGTTTGGCGAAAAGTTCCTCGGTTTCAGCATATTCCACGATCTGCCCCAAATACATGATGGCCACACTATGGCTCATGTAACGGACTGTTGCCAGATTATGCGCAATTACCACATAACTTAAGGTATGTTTTTCCTGAAGATCTTTTAACAGGTTCATAATCTGGGCCCGGATTGAAACATCCAGTGCCGATACCGGTTCATCCAGTACCACCAGGCTGGGGTTAAGCGCCATGGCACGAGCCACTGCAATACGTTGCCTCTGCCCACCACTGAACTCATGCGGATAGTGTTCCATTTGGGCTGAATTCAATCCCACCTGTTCCAGCAATTGAGCAACTCTGTCTTTGGCTTCTTTTTTGGTGATTTTGGAGTTTACTACCAGAGGTTCGGCCACAATGTCGCGCACCCGCATCCTGGGATTCATCGAACTCCAGGGGTTCTGCTGGACCGCCTGCACTCTGGGGCGGTATTCCTTTTTTAACTGGGCCTCAGTCATTTGATAAATGTCCCGACCTTCAAAAAGAATCGAGCCGGAAGTCAATCTTTCCAGCAGCAGGACAGCTTTGGCGGTGGTAGTTTTGCCGGCCCCGGATTCTCCTACCAGACTTAATGTTTTACCGCGTTCAACAAAAAAAGAAACACCGTCATTGGCTCTGACATATCCGATCGTGCGCTGTAAAAACCCGGCAGTGACGGGGTAGTGTTTAACCAGGTTGCGTCCTTCTAAAAGAATATCTGCCATTATCCAGCAATCCTCCAAAAACCCGGAATTAACCTCTTCAGGGGTTTAAAAAGTTCATTTACTAATTTTCCAACAACTGACTGATTCGCCCGCGCCGGTCTTGATTTCGGGGGGTTGTTGCTCCTTACAAACATCCATCCTGCTCTCGCATCGCGGGTAGAAACGGCATCCCTCAGGTAAATTAAGCAGTGACGGCGGTTGACCATCTATTGAATATAACCGGTCATACCGCTGATCCAGACGCGGTACGGAGTTCATCAGGGCGATGGTATAAGGATGTTTGGGATTTTTGAATAAAGCCCTGATACTGGCTGTTTCAACTATTTTTCCGGCATACATCACCGCTACTCTTTGGCACATTTTAGCCACCACACCAAAATCATGCGTAATAAAAAGAATAGAGCAGTTAGTCATCTTTTGGATATCTTTAAAAAGAGCGATATATTGTGAAGCAATGGTGGCATCCAGGGCAGTGGTCGGTTCATCCGCAATCAGCAAACGCGGACGGCAGGACATGGCAATGGCTCCCACTGCGCGCTGTCTCATTCCGCCGCTGAGTTGAAACGGGTAATCGTGCACACGCCGTTCAGGGGCTGGGATTCTTAAAAGCCTGAGAGCGGATATCACTTCTTCGTGTATCTTGTCTTCCGAAAATCCGCGGTGCAGACGGATAGATTCCGCTATCTGATTGCCGATGGTAAAAACCGGATTGAGAGACTGCATGGGGTCCTGCAGAATCATGGAAATCAGCTTTCCTCTTACATTCCGCATCGCGTTTTTGCTTAATTCCAGCAGGTTCTGCCCTTCCAGGATAACCTTTCCGCCAATAATGCGTCCGGCCGGTTCCGGTAAAAGGCGCAGTATGGACAGGCCGGTCACGGTCTTACCTGAACCGGATTCACCTACAATGCCCAGAGTTTCTCCTTCAGCAACTTCGAAACTGATTCCATCGATGGCTTTCACTTCACCCTGGTTGGTGAAAAAAGACGTTTTTAGATTTTCAACTTTTAATACTGTCTCACTCATAGTCTCCTTAGCCTCGGGTCCATCTTATCGCGAATCCAATCACCCAGGAAGTTGCCGGATAACACCACCATGCCAATTGCCAGTCCCGGGAAGAGAGATATCCACCAGGCATTATGCAAGAAATTGCGGCCATCAGCTACCATGGAACCCCAGGAAGGTATATGAACCGGAATTCCGATGCCCAGATAGCTGAGGGCTGATTCGGCCAGAATCATCATGCCTACTGCCAGGGTGATTACCACTATCATGGGATTCACCACGTTGGGAAATATATGTCTAACCATTATTCTGGCAGGAGAACTGC